>JBEPYD010000283.1:0-5841 GCA_041641575.1 Bacteroidales bacterium | reverse complement strand
TGATCTGAATTAACAGTTGTAAATTCTACGAGACTACTAAAATAATATATTCGAGTGAAACCCTCATACACTGACATACACAGCAAGGATATGATTAAATATGAGGGTTTCACGGATATAGATACATAACACCCTTATTTGCGTGTATTTATTTGTTAAGCTGATTTTTAATCTAAATTTAAACAAGTGAAACAGATTTATTTAACTGGTCCGTGTCCACGTCCGTGGTGTAATAAGAAAAGATAACAAAAAAGGCTTATTGCCCTCAGGTATTGAGGGATTTGGGCCTTTTTTGTGAATTACAATATTTTATTATATTTGAGTAAAATAATGTAAAACATAGCGTATATAATTACCGGAAATAACCATATCCCGATCAAATATTCGGAACAACCTTTACGTCCCTTCCCTGGCACAAAAAAAGCTTTATAATGCTTATGCTATAGCCTTAAAATATGGCATTTAGCTTAAGCGTTTCAAAAAAAAGAAACCAAACGGGTAAAATGATAGAACCAATTCCTGTTTTCAGGAATGATAAATCTTATATATTTTGTAGATTTGTACGTTAACACAAAAAAAATGACTGAATTTGCAGAAAAATATATAAACCCTTTTACTGATTACGGATTCAAGAAACTATTTGGGGAAGAACCAAATAAGGACTTGTTAATGGATTTTTTAAACGAGTTACTGAAAGAAGAACAAGGACAAATTAAGGACCTGAATTATCTTAAAACCGAACATCCTGGAAATTCTGATATAGATAGAAAAGCAATCTTTGATTTGTATTGCGAAAATGAAAATGGCGAGAAATTCATTGTTGAGCTTCAAAAGTCAAAGCAAAATTTTTTTAAAGACAGAACAATTTACTATTCGACGTTTCCGATAAGAGAGCAAGCAAAAAGAGCTGATTGTAACTATGAACTAAAAGCTGTCTATACGATAGCTATTCTTGATTTTATTTTTGATTCAGATAAGAATGATCCTAAAAAATACAGGTATGATATAAAATTAAGCGATATTGAAACTAAAAAAATATTTTATGATAAATTGACTTTTATATACCTCGAGATGCCAAAATTCAATAAGGATATAGATCAGCTCGAGACACGATTTGACAAATGGCTTTACGTTTTAAGAAACTTGAATCGATTAGATAAAGTTCCAGCAAAATTACACGAGAAGATTTTTGAAAAGCTATTTGAAACAGCAGAGATTGCTAAATTCACTCCTGATCAAATAAGATCGTATGAAGACAGCTTGAAATACTACCGTGATTTGAAAAACTCTTTGGATACAGCGAAAGAAGAAGGAATTGAGCAAGGAATTGAAAAAGGGATTGTACGGGTTGCAAAGAAAATGCTATCCAACAACGAACCTTTAGAAAAAATCATAAAATTCACAGGATTAAGTCCGCAGCAGATAGAGAAATTGAAGTAATATGCAACTTAATCAAGTATACTGCCACCAGTTAAAAAGTCTGGCGGAAGGTGTCTCTATTTCCCCATGCAAGGGACAGATGAAAAAGCTTTTATGCAACAAGCTCCTTACAAAGCATTTTAATCTCCTGCTGAGAAACCGCACCTTTTTGTAAAGCTGCTTTTTGCTTGATTTTATTCAGTAAAATTGTCAGATCATGTTGGGAAAGATAGATCTCATTAGCCTGTAAAAAATCATTAAGTGCAGCGGAACCACTATGACGTCCAAATACAAAAGAATTCTCATCAAGCCCAAGTTTGCCGGCTGGAATAAGTTGATAGGTATTTCGATTTTTGAGGATACTACGGGTGTGAATACCCGATTCATGCGCCAGGGCAAGTGTGCCTGTTATGGGGTTGGATTCCGGTATGGTTCTGTTGGTAGCCCGAGCCACACGTTTTGCCATTGGAATGAATAAGGTTGTATCCAGGGCAGTATGAAAATTGCCTGAATATTCCAGCGCCATGGCCACCTGTTCAAGTGCAGCATTTCCGGCTCTTTCGCCCAAACCTCCTATGGTTACACTCAGGTATCTGGCGCCTGCCCTGGCAGCAGCCAGTGTATTTGCGGTAGCCATTCCTAAATCATTATGGGCATGAAATTCCAGTTCCAGATCAGGTATCGATTGTTTTATTCTATGTATAAGCTCCCAGGTAGAAAAAGGATCGAGTTTTCCCACCGTATCGGCAATACGCACCCGATAAGCACCTGCTTCCCTTGCGGTATAGCAGTATTCAAGCAAATAATTGATATCGGCACGTGAAGCATCCTGCGCGCCGGCACAAACGTATTCAAAATAATCGCGGGCATAGGAAATGCTGTTTTTAATACTTTTCAACGCCCACCCACGATCTTTGTTTATTGCAGTAAGCTGCAGATCAGAAACCGAACAGGAAATATTGATGCCATTACTGAAAGTATCGCGTGCCATATCAATATCCGGCTTTAAGGCACGGCTCCAACAGGCTGTTTTTAAATTTTGTTTTTCTTTATTTAGATGGGTTATATGCTCTCTGTCTATATCGCTGATGAAGGGTGAACCTATCTCAATTTCCTCAATGCCTGATTTTTGAAGCATACGGAAAATATCCCGCTTATCATCAAAAGAAAAAACCACTCCGGGCGACTGTTCGCCATCCCGAAGGGTTGTATCCGTAAGCACTATATTTTTTTGGTAGGCCTTCATCAATTTGGAAATATGCTTAATCGGCTATACTGTATTTTTCTACAAGCTCACCTTCCTCCAAACCATCGAGTATTTCATCTATGGCTTCTTCAGTTTCAACTTTTCCGTACCAGAAGTTATTTGGATGCACCACCATCACAGGTCCCTGCGCGCACACATTCAGGCATCCTGTGGTTGAAACAGCTACATCAAGGCCTCTGTCAGCAGCTTCTTCTGAAATGTACTGGATAAAATCCTGGGCACCTTTCTTATTACAGGCACCTTGTGCATCACCGGCAACACGGTAGGAGTTGCACAATAAAATGTGAAAATCAGGCTTTTTCATTTTTCGTCTTTTTTTGGTTAATTGAATATAGGATTAATAATAAATTCATTTTCTCAGGCACAGCCCTGTGCATTTCCGGAACAACCGCTTCCACATTTGAAGCTATCTTGCTTTGCTACGGCTTTTAAGGGCTTGTTTTCGAAAATATGATCCAGACCTTCATCAATGAGGCCGGTCATTTGCATTACACGAATTCCTTTTCGTTGTAAAACTGATGAGGGTTTATTTCCCGCACCACTTACCAGTACTGCACGGCAATCGTTCAAAACATCAGCAAGCTTATCCCAACGGGCATCACCACCTCCGGGTGCCGGAGCTGTACGCTGCTCAGTGAGCTTGTAACCATTGCGGGTATGCTCAAAAATATAAAACTCACTGGTATCGCCCAGGTGCCGGTTTACAAGCATGCCTTCATGCGTTCCCACGGCAACCTTTTTCTTATCAATATTATGCAAAGGAGCTTCTTTGGTCATTTTCTGCAATAAATGGCGTGAATCAATATCATCTTTACCTAACAATCCCGCTGCATCTGCACGGCAACGCGAGCAATGTGCCATTTGATCAATAATTGTAGCTGTAGTTGCGCGAATGGCCTTCATCATGCCAGGTGAGGGATGTTTTATTGTCTCAAACGGGGTATCTTTTGTAGGATACAATGGCATGCAATTCATGATATCTGCCCCCAGTTCTTTTACCTTTTGTGCCACAACATCAACATGATGCTCATTGACACCCGGAATGATTATGGTATTCACTTTTACCACAATGCCATGTTTTTTAAGCTCAGGAATGCATTGCAACTGGTTTTCGATGAGTAATTCTGCAGCCGCTAATCCCTGGTAAACACGCTTTTTATGCCTTGCAAACCGATAAACTTTTGCTGCAATGGCCGGATCAATGGCATTTATGGTAAGGGTAACATGTGTAACGTCAAGTGCAGCTATGGCATCGATATGGTCGAAAAGATTTAACCCATTGGTTGAGAGGCAAAAGATAAGTTCCGGAAATCGTTGTTTTACCAACCTTAAAGTTTCCAGCACTTTTTCAGGATTGGCAAACGGATCGCCAGGGCCAGCAATACCAACTACGGAAATATGCTCCATTCTCTCGTGGAGTTTTTCGAGGTATTCCACTGCCTTTGGTGGTTTTAATACTGCACTGGTAACCCCTGGCCTGCTTTCATTTACACAGTCGAATTTTCGGTTGCAGTAGTTGCATTGGATATTACACTCTGGCGCTACCGGCAAGTGAACCCTGGCATATTTCTCTTTGGCATGCGGATTAAAACAAGGATGTTTTTGTGATTTTTCCATAATATTTTTCTTTTACTGATTACATGTATTTATAGCCTACCGGTGAATTGTCCTGTGTATGTTCTATTATGGCATTTGTAATGCGGTCAAATAAATCCTGTGCTCCTGAATAAAACAGGTGCTGCATTCTTTGCCCTCCTACCCTGTCGTGAATGGGAAAACCTACACGAACAAGTGGTATCTTTAGCGGTCGGGACACATGGTATCCTTTGGAGTGGCCTATTACAATATCAGGATTATATTTGGGCGCTATTTCTGCAATATCTTCAAAATCGGCTCCCTCCATGCATAGAATTTCTTTTTCTGCATCAGATTTTACGGCGTCTATTTCTGCTTTCAACCTCCTGCTTTCTCCTCCTGTGGCACAAATTACGGTATCAATGCCTATTTCCTCAAGGAATGCCACGAGCCCCACAATAAAGTCTTCCTCACCGTAAACGATTGCTTTTTTGCCAAAAACGTATTTATGGCCATCAACCAGGGCATCTATCAACCTTCCGCGTTGTTTGTTGAGTTCTTCGGGCATTTGTTTACCAGCATATTTCTCGAGCACAGAAATAAACTCATCTGTTGCTTTTATACCAATGGGTATTCGCATGCGGTGGTTGGGTACAGAGAAAGTTTCTTCAAGGTACCGGCCGGCTGAGGGAGCTTTTGCTTTTTTATCCATGTTGCCGGTTAAAAATGCCTGCCCCATTATGGTGCCAAATTCAATTGATCCGGCAGCACTTCCTGAAGAGGCTATCTCATCTACAGAGACACCACCGGCAGGAATACGGGTGTATTCCTTCCAGGTGGGATTGTCAAGTGTCTCTGAATAATCGGGAACCATTCTGTGTGCTAAATCAAAATCATTCATGATTTGTTTGAGATTCCGGAGGTCTTGCGGAGAAACAAAACCAGGAAACAGGTTTAAATGATTTTGTGGCACACCCCCTTTTGCCAGTTGCTTCACCACAGCATTAACAGTAGTGTGGAATCCATCCATGTGCGATCCCTGGTAACTTGGTGTAGAGGCATGAACAATTGCCGGCATGCTTTCGCCTTGAAAATTCTTTTTAAATTCATGAAGAAGCTGATCCATATCTTCGCCAATGGTTTCACTTAGGCATGTGGTAGAAATCCCAACCATTTCGGGCTTATACTGACTGATGACATTGGCCATACCCACAGTGAAATTTTTTCCACCTCCGAATACAGTAGCTTCCTCGGAAAAATTTGTAGAAGCAATATCCACAGGTTCTTTATAATGGCTTATCAGGTAACGGCGGATGTACGTAGAGCATCCCTGTGATCCGTGTATCAAGGGTACACAGCCACGGATGCCTTTATAAACCACACTGGCTCCCAAAGGTGAGCATAATTTGCAGGCATTTCGGGTGGATGTAAAGGCCTCTTTTTGTTTTTTTATTGTGTCGGTATCTGGTTTTAAGTCTTTCATTTGCCTGATGTTTTGGTGTTTGTTTTGTATGTTTCAGTTTACATTTAGGATTTACCGGTTAATAAACTGCCATACCGGAGATTGTACGGAGGCATAT
>JBEPYD010000282.1:0-5859 GCA_041641575.1 Bacteroidales bacterium | reverse complement strand
TTTTCGTTCTAAGTTATTGGGCTGTTGGATGAACAATATCATCAGCAGGTTTTTATACATGAAAGGAATTTTACCAGAACGAACAAACCACACTTATGAACGAAAATTATAAAAATAGAAAAGTACCCAGGGAAGTGGAAGGATTATCCCGCCTGATGGATTCAAAATTCTCTTTTCCCGGCACAAAATTCCGCTTTGGCGTTGATCCGATTTTAAGCCTCATTCCCGGTATTGGAGATGTTATCTCTTTTCTAATATCCGGATCATTGATTGGCATTATCGCCAGGCATGGCGCCAGTCGTAAACTCATTATTTTAATGACCTTGAATGCATTTGTTGATGCAGTATTGGGTAGTATTCCAGTATTGGGAGGTATTCTGGATTTTTTCTATAAAGCCAACGAACGAAATGTTAGAATGCTGCGAAAGCATTATCAGCAGGGAAAATACCAGGGAAGTGGCAAAGGCGTAATTATTACCATGGTGATTACTATACTCGTTTTACTGGCACTGCTAATCTGGGCTGTATGGGAAATTGGCGAATGGCTTTTCGCATATTTACAGCAGTATTTTTAAAACAGAACAATTTATAATCATTCTTACAGTGGATTAACCTTAAATGTCTGGTTTATAGATTAGCTTTGCACCTTATCTCTGACGATAATTACGGTTATAAGAGGAGCAAATAGTCTTAACATTCTAATCCAAAAGAAGAAACTGATGGAAAAGAGAATAGGAGCTGCATTGATACTGGTGGAAGATAAAAACCAGGTAAATGCCATTAATACCATACTTTCCCGCCATAGTCATCTGATTATCGGAAGACAGGGCATCCCATTACGGGATAAAGACCTCAACATCATTTCTCTTATTCTGGAAGGCAGCACCGATGAAACAGGAGCTCTTTCCGGTCAGCTGGGCCGTTTAGAAGGCGTTCAGGTAAAAACTTTACTAACCAAAAAATAAG
Source organism: Bacteroidales bacterium (assembly GCA_041641575.1). Classification (GTDB taxonomy): domain Bacteria; phylum Bacteroidota; class Bacteroidia; order Bacteroidales; family JBEPYD01; genus JBEPYD01. Next base: position 4,893 of record JBEPYD010000282.1, on the reverse strand, counting down.
CGCAAAAAATGCAAAAATTCAAAATTTCGATTTTCTCATTCATCATTCTTGTTATTACCCCTGCACTTATAAGCGCGCAGGGCAAAGTGATTAGCGGCACAGTAATGGATTCTGAAACTGGTAATCCGGTTCCAGCTGCCACCATTGCTTTGTACAAAAGTGAATTTAACGTTAGCGGATCGCAACCATTAGGAGCTGCGGTAGCAAATCTCGAAGGGGAATTTATTTTAAAGAATGTAAAACAGGAAAACTACTACCTCATAGCTTCGGCAGTGGGCTATAAAAGCTATAAAAAATATCAAACTTTTATAGAACTACCGGGAGAACTACTTGAGATTAGACTTGAAAAAGCACTTATTTCTCTGGGTGAAGTTCATGTCTCCACGCTGCGGAATGATCCTGAAGTAAAATCTACGCCCTTCCCCGTAACCATTAAAAACCAGGAAGAAATTGAAGCCAGTCCTGAAATTACCACCTCCGGCATACTGTCTTCTGAACCAGGCATTTCTCTTGTACGGGATGGTATTTGGGCTACCAGCCTGAATGTGCGGGGCCTTTCAGAACAGCGCATAATTACCCTGGTGGATGGCAACAGGATTGAAACAGCTACCGATATTGCCGGAGCATTGTCGTTAATTGATGTTAATGATATAGAAAAAATTGAAGTTATTAAAGGCGGGGGTTCATCGCAATATGGTTCTGGCGCCATGGGTGGCATTCTCAATGTTATTACAAAGCAGAGCAACTACAGTTCAACCCCTTATATCCGTGGAAACATTTCATCCGGATATCATACTGTAAACAACATGTTTACCGAGCATGCGGCTGTTTATACCGGATCTGAAAAATGGCATGCAAAAATTGCCGGTAGTTATCGCATGGCCGAAAATACCCAAACACCTGAAGGTGAATTGCTAAACAGCGGATTTGAAGATATGAATCTTTCCATCAGCGGGGCATTTAAGTGGGATACTCAGCAGGAACTGGCACTTTCTTTTCAACAGTACCAGGCCAATGATGTTGGAATTCCAGGAGGCAGTCCATTTCCGCCGCAAGCCAGCGCCACCTACACCGATGCATCCAGAAGGATGTTCTCGGCAGAATATGCATATTATGATATCACGCCTGTATTTACAAAATTGTCTGCCAAATATTACAACCAGTACATCAACCGTGAAGTGGAGCTTATCCCCAACCCCCTTGCTACTATAAATCCGGTGGGTGAACACTTTACCAACGGCATTCAGCTGCAGGGAATTTTTGATGTAGCGGGAAACAACAGGCTGATAGGAGGAATTGACGTTTGGCAAAGAAGCGTGCGCACAGAACGTACCAAAACCATATTAATGACAGATACATTGGGGCAAATCTCCGATACCCTTATCAGGGGTGAAATTCCCATCCCGGGCAGCAATTTTACCAGTTTTGGGGCATATATTCAGGATGAAACTGAGATAATCCCGGAGAAACTTTCCGTAACGCTGGCCGCAAGAGTAGATATTATTGATGTTTATAATGATTCGGTATCCGATCCTGCTTATATTATCCGAAACGGCAACCGCATTGATAATCCTCCCTCACAGCGCCTTACTTTTGAGCAGCAGAATGTTTCTGACCTTTCATGGAGTGTAGATGCAGGTATTTTGTGGAGCATCACAGAGGATGCTGATTTAACGGTAACATTGGCACGATCATATCGCTCGCCTTCCCTGGAGGAACGATTTAAATACATTGATCTGGGGTCGCGGGTAGAATTGGGAAATCCGGAACTAAAATCTGAAAAAGGCTATTTTGCCGACGTGGGATTCCGCATCTACAAACCAAAATTTCACCTTCAAATTAATGGGTTTGTAAATGCACTTACAGATCAGGTGGTTGGTCAGCCGGGGTATTTTGTGTATGCACCCCTCACCGCTCCGCAAACGAGGGATAGTGTGCCGGCATTAATTAACCAAAATGTAGACCAATCTCTTTTGGCTGGATTTGATGCAAGCACAAGCATTATTATAATGAAAAATACCACTTTAAAAGCCACAGCAGCTTACGTAAGGGGGAGAGACACCAAAAACAATACAAATTTACCAGGCATTCCCCCGTTAAATGGCTCCTTAGGCATAGGCTACAACATACCCGGCATCATCCGTCTGCATGCAGATGCACGCCTTTATGCACGGCAGGATAAAACCGCAGCACTCGAACAGGAAACAGGAGGGTATGCACTTTATAATTTCTCTCTTGAAAGCGGAAACGTTGACCTCCTGTTTGCAAAAGCAAAATTATATGCAGGTGTAGAAAATATCTTTGACAGAGCTTACCGGTACCACCTGAGCTCAACAAGAGGAATGTTACGTCTTGAGCCGGGAAGGAATATTTATGTACGTCTGAATTTGCGCTTTTAGAAAAACTTTTTAAAAACTTAGATCAGAAAATTTCTTTTTCCCCCTCAGATAGAAATCATAAATAATGCTTCGGGGGTACATTTCCCTGAATATGGGAGATTTTTGAGGCCGGTACTTTTGCAGTTGATCCCTATTTTGCACAACCATTTTTCGGAAAGCGCTGCGTGCCTTCAAAACAGCCCTGGCATCACTGAAACGCCCCTGGGCTATAAAAGCCAGTAAAGCCAGCATATCCAGAAAATTACGCTGCCAAAGAATTTTATTTGCTTCATTTTTCGAGCGGTTCTTATAAATCAACAACAAATTGTTCCTGAAATTTAAAAAGGTTTTGTAGGGATTTTCTTTGGGTAAAGCTCCTCCCCCATGATGATAAACCTTAGATGCCGGCACTACAAACAATTGATGTCCGGCATTTTTTAACCGCCAGCAAAAGTCGATCTCTTCCATGTGGGCAAAGAACAGGTCATCAAATCCTCCCAGGGAATGCCAAAGCGAGGAGCGCACCATCATGGCAGCACCTGTTGTCCAGAATACGGGCACATTTGAAGTATATTGAGAAGTATCTTTTTCCAGTGCAGAAAATATCCTTCCTCGGCAGAAAGGGTAACCATATTTATCAATAAATCCGCCTGCTGCACCGGCATATTCGAAATACGCCGGGCGCAGTAAAGACCGTATGGAAGGCATAACAGCAGCACACCCAGAGTTATTGTCCATAAAGTCTGTTAAAGGAGTCAACCATCCCGGCGTAACCTTTACATCAGAATTTAACAATAAATAATATTCAGCCTTTACTTTTGACAACCCCCGGTTATAGCCTTCGGCAAAACCATAATTCTTATCAAGTTCAATGAGTGTGATGTCTGCAAAATTATTTCGCAGATAATTAAGGGATTCATCTGTAGAATCATTATCTATTACCACAATATCCACACCGGGTTCTGATGAAGAATACTGAACCACCAATGGCAGAAATTCAGCGAGAAAGTCCTTTCCGTTCCAGTTCAATATGGCAATGGCTACTTTTGTATCTGCTTTCATAAAGGCGTTCCTTACTGCAAAGTGTTATGCTGATTTTACCCGGTTCTTATGCAATTTTTCGTATTCTGATTTTTTGTGTTTCCATCTTTTATGAGACCATAACCAATAGGCAGGTTCGTCAGCAATCAGTTCTTCCAGATAGCGTACATGTTTTTCAGTAATGGCATATTCCTTCTCTGCCGGAGCATTATCTGTTACCAGTTTAAATTCATTCACGTAGTGCCCGCGTTTTATTTTACGAACATGAAAAAATACCACTGCCATATCAAGCTTTTTGCTTATTTTCTCAGGCCCTAAAAGTACGGGAGTATCCTGGTGCAGAAAAGTAGTCCAGTATTGTATGTTCTTCATACGTGGCCGTTGATCGGAGAGAAACATGGTGAATGTTGGCATATTTTTCTTTTTATAAGCTAATAAAGTTCGCAAAGTAGATTCCATGGGGATGGTTTCTACACCATGGGATTCCCGGAGGCTTTTAATCAGCTTATCAAAATACTTATTATGCAGAACTTTATAAATGGCCAGAACGTTGTGTCTGGAAACATTGGTAAGGTTTGCACACCAATCCCAGTTACCATAATGGCCCATTACAAGTATAATGCTCTTGCCTTCAGCAAACAAACCCTCGATTAATTCAGCATTTTTGTATTGATAACGCCTGTCCAGCTCTTTTTTACTCATGTGCAGCAGTGCAAACGATTCCAAAAAAGAATCGCCCAAATGACGATAAAATTTCTTTGCAATCCGGGTGATTTCTTCCATCGATTTTTCCGGGAAGCTGTTTTGCAGGTTTTTGAAGACAACTTTCCTGCGGTAATGGAGCACATGAAATGCAAGAATATAAATGAGATCAGCAAAAATGTATTGGATGCGAAGGGGAAGCCACGTAAATAGCCATATAAACCCATAGAATAAATAAAAAGATGCTGCCTGTAATGCTTTCATATCTTCAGAAATTCATGCTTTGCTCCGGCCATTCCGTTATTGTGCAGGGTGACCATAGCCTTTTCATGATTTTATTTTTTTACCATTATTTTTCTTTCTTTCTGTTAGTTTCCAGCGCCTGTGCGACCAAAGCCAGTATTCCGGTTGTTCCCTTATCAGTTTTTCCAGGGTATATACATGTGTATCTGTAATGGTATATTGTGGTAAATTCCTGGTTTCTTCAAACAAAGGTATAACTTCCACTTCATAATACCCTCTTTTCACTTTACGGGTTGCATAAAATACAACAGCCTGGTCCGTTTGTTTGGCTATTTTCTCAATGCCAAGGTATACAGCAGTATCCTGGTTTAAAAAAGTTGTCCAGTATTGCGTTTCCTCCCACACCGGCGACTGGTCTGAGATAAACGCGGAAAGTGTTTTCTTATTATCTTTTTTGTAGGTGAGAATTTTCCTTATAGTTTGTCGCATGGGAACCAGTTCAAGTCCATATTTTCCGCGTAATTTATTA
>JBEPYD010000281.1:0-5862 GCA_041641575.1 Bacteroidales bacterium | reverse complement strand
TCATAATGTATATGGATTTTATTTCCTCTGGTTTCTGCTCATTAGTGTTTTAACAGGTTTAATCATTACTTTTGAATGGGTTGAAAAGCCTGTTTTAGCGGCATTCGGAGGGTCATCTGAATTGGTAGGTCAACAAGTGCCCCATCCACCCATATTGGCAGATAAAACATTTGTTAGTGATCAGTTTATCTACGAGGAATTTGAAAGAAAATACCCGGAAGGCCATAAATTAACTTTTATGGCCCTTTATCCTGATTCCATGGTAACTTCTCAGTTTATAATTGTGGATAAGGACAAACATTTTTTGCATTTATATGGCGATCATATGGTGATAGACCGGTATACCGGAAAGCAGTCAACAGCACCAAAAATAGATGCATTTGAGAAAAACCAGGATATAAATGAAACAGTTATGAATTTGCATACGGGTAACATTGGTGGCTGGCCTGTAAAATTGCTTGCTCTAATAATAGCCCTTTTTGGTGCTTCTTTACCCGTTACTGGTATTCTGATTTGGTGGCGCAAAAGAGAAGAAAAAACCAATTTAAGGAAAGAGCTTGATATTTAGACTTTTGCAGCATGGCCATCAAGAATATAAAGTATGGTTGAATTAACATACTATAAATAACATTTTTACTTGCGTATAAGACTTTATTACAACACTGTCACTTGCTAAAATATCCCAACTTTTAGGGATTGACGGATAATTCTCTCTGAAATATCTTTACACCGACAAAATATTTGACCAAATTCTATAACACATAAGCACGTTTTTGAAAACATACGCTCATTATAAAGTTCAATGCTTCTTTTTATTTCTTCTGATTACAGCTCCTTTGTTCCAGGCGCTTGGTCAAAATCTTTCCATAAAAGGTCTGGTAACAGATATGTCTGGAAAACCTGTGCCATTTGCATCGGTAGTGCTGGAGGGAACCCAAAAGGGTACCCTTACAGATGATGAAGGCAATTTTACCCTTAGCATGGAGCAACAGCAAGACAAAATCTATGTACAAAGCATGGGGTATGAAACCACCGCTGTAGAAATACCCAATGCGTTACCCGGTTCAGGGGTAATAAGAATAGCCCTGAAAGCTTCTGAGTATAAAATGGATGAAGTGGTGGTGGCAGGCAAAAGCAAATCCTTTTTATTAAAGGAAAAGGCGTTCAATGTAGCTGCACTTGATGTAAATAAGCTGCAAAATGCCAGCCTTGATGTGGGTAACATTCTGGGACGGGTTACAGGTGTAAATATCAGGGAACAGGGTGGTTTAGGTTCCGGATTTGTCTTTTCGCTGAACGGGCTTTCCGGCAAACAGGTGAAATTTTTTATGGATGGTGTACCCATGGATAATTATGGCAGCTCATTCAGTATCAATAACATTCCGGTAAACCTGATTGAAAGAGTAGAAGTATACAAAGGCGTAGTTCCTGTTTGGCTTGGCAGTGATGCCCTTGGCGGTGCAGTTAACATCATTACCCGTGAACGGGCCAGTAACTATCTGGATGCTTCTTATTCATTTGGTTCATTTAATACACACAAAGCTGCCTTTAATAGCGCCTGGCAGATTGGTGAGAAGGGGCTTTCGGTTCAAACTGCAGCATTCTTCAACTATTCAGATAATAATTACAGGGTAGATGACCTTGAAAAACACGATGCATTAGGAAATGTTACCGGTACCATGAGTGCTGAACGCTTTCATGACTCGTATCGTTCCGCCATGCTACACACCAAAATAGGATTTCAAAACCGCTCTTTTGCTGACAAACTCTTTGTGGGAGTTACGGCATCTGGCAACCATAACAATGTTCAGCATGGGATGAGTCTCGAAAGGGTTTTCGGGCAGGTGCATACCCGCGACCGTATTATAATGCCCATGCTAGAATACAAAAAAGAGGATCTGTTTATTGAAGGTTTTTCGCTTACTGCATATGCATCTTATATAAACGGGCAGTATGATGTGGTGGATACCAGCTCCCGGGAATATAAATGGGACGGTTCATACAGCATACGTAACAATCCCAGTATTGGTGAGAGTGACTGGCAGAAGTCTTTGTTTACCTTTAATGATGAAACGGTGCTCAGCGTAAGCAATGCCAGGTATGAAAAGGGTTCAGATGAACTGGCTTTTAACCATACGTACAGCCTTTTTATACGGCAGGGCAGCGATCCTTTTGACCCCGATATTGTGCCTTTTAGTGATCCCAACCATTTGGAAAAAAACATATTTGGCTTTTCATACACCAAAACTTTTCTGGATGATAAACTTTCTGCCACTATATTTTCCAAATATTTCTCATTCTATGGCAAAACCATTCAGGAGGAGCTTTACAATGAAAACCCAACGGCAACTGTGCATGTTACGGAGTTCAAAAAACCCGGGTACGGTTTTGCCGGAACCTGGAAAATACTGAAAGGCCTGCAGGTGAAAACCTCTTATGAAAATACTTATCGTTTGCCAGATGGACGGGAGATATTCGGCAACGGATTAAATATTATAAGCAATCCTCTGCTGATGCCTGAACATAGCACCAACTATAATCTGGGCGCTTTTTTTCACAAATTGAAAAACAAGAATAACTTTTCCGTAGAAGCCAATTACTTTTATCGCAATGCAAGTAATCTCATTCGTCTGGCAGCAGCCGGAGCCAAAGGTGAATATGTAAACCTCTCACGGGCAAACATACAGGGAATAGAAACAGAATTTAAATATAAAAGAGAGGTTTTCACATTCACCCTGAATGCTACTTATCAGAATTTGGTAAACAAAACCAAATTTGATGAAAATGGCACACCAAATCATACCTATCTTGACAGGCTGCCGAATATACCCTACCTATTTGGCAATGCGGTGCTGGGCTACACATTTTACGACTTTTTCAATACAAAAGGTACTTTTCAAATGCATTTGCATACACGGTATGTACATAAATTTTATCTGCAATGGCCTGGTCATGGAGATGTTAAACCTTCTATCCCAACGCAGATTATTCAAAACCTGGAATGCGATTACAGCACAAAAGAAGGCAGGTATAATATTTCATTGGGTGTTACAAATCTGCTTGACAGTAAAGCCTACGACAACTTCAGAATACAAAAGCCCGGACGGGCCTTTTATGTGAAACTTAGATATTTTTTAAATAAATAATTATTAATTCTAAATCAAATTAAACAATGAAAAAGAGACAATTTAATATAATCGCTTTAGCCTTGCTTATGGGCTTATTTTTTGTTGCATGTGAAGAACAAAACGTTACCAATGATAAAAAAGATGCCAACTATGTGGTACACCTTAGGGTAGGTAGTTCTGGCGAAACAGCTGATTATATTCTTACAGCAGATTCTATCATGGAGGGAACAATTTCCTCAGAAGGAAAAGGAATTGAACAAATAGGCTGGCGTTATTCTGCTTCTACTTCAAAAACACTTTTGAGTATAGGTTATTATGATGATAACAATGCTGTGGGATACGGGCTTGATGCTGATGGAAACCTATATGAAAAAGGTAAATTTGTATTTGAAACCACACTTGACCAGTTTAGTAGTGAGATTGGCGAGGGGCAGCTGGTAGCCATGGAAGTACCACGTGCTGGCTTTGCCGACCGTGTTTTCTATCATGTAGATGGTGACAATGTGATGGTGCTTGCCAAAAAACCTACCCGTATTTATGAAAACATTAAAGACTCTCTTGTGGCATGGCCTACAGCCATTGTACATCGTAACGATAAATTGTACGTGCCATTTTACACCCTGGATGCCAATGGCACATTTGCCACTCCAAGCACTGATACCGCTTTTGTAGCTGTTTACAGTTACCCGGAAATGGAGTTTGAGCAATACATAAAAGATACACGCATGGGTCCTATTGGCATCTATGGAAATAAAAATGGCATTATACAAACAGAAACCGGCGATTTATATGCCTATTCTTCGGCTTCACTGGCTTGTGGTTTTACAACACAGGAGAAAAACTCCGGTGTATTACGTATAAACAATGGTGAAATGGTTTTCGATGACAGTTATTTCTTTGATATAGAAAGCCAGACAAACGGTGATAAACTGGTATATTTTGAATATGTCGGTAACGGTCTGGCAGTAGCCCGACTCATAACTGACGACTCAGGACTTTGGTCATACTACGGATCGGCCGATGTTTGCAAGCTTGTAGTGCTTGACCTACTAAATAAAACCATAACTGATATTGACGGCGTGCCCATGCATCGCGGACAATATGCACCCATGCTTGTTGAGAACGGAAAAGTTTATGTAAACATCACCACTTCAAGTGATGCCCATGTTTACGAAATTGATCCTCTTACAGCAACAGCCAGTGTAGGTGCTGAAATTAAAGGAAAAGAAGTGCAAAACCTTGTAAGACTATCATTTGAATAAAGTTTTTATAGCAGGTAGTCAACTTTTTTTGTGGCTACCTGCTTTTTTATAAATACTTAGCTGACTTGAAAAAACTTATTTACAATATTCATTTAATTCTGGGGCTGGTCTCCGGTATTGTTGTATTTATCGTAGCTATAACAGGTTGCCTGTATGCTTTCAAAACAGAAATTGAAAGTGTAACACAAACATATCGAACAATAGAGGTGCAGGAAAAAGAAATCCTTCCACCTTCTGCGTTGAAGCCTGTTGCTCAGGCAGTTTATCCGGAACATCACATGCATGGCATTGCCTACGGCAGCAACGATGAAGCTGTGGAGATATTGTTTTACGAACCTGATCCTTTATTTTACCGGGGCATCATCCTGAACCCTTATACCGGTGAGATAATCAAGGTGAAAAACTATGAAAAAGATTTTTTTTACTTTGTTTTACAGGGACATTTCCAATTGTGGTTGCCCCGCCATATCGGTCAGCCGGTTGTTAGCATTGCTATTCTCATATTCGTGTTTCTGCTTATTACAGGCATTGTATTATGGTGGCCCCGGCGTGGTGCTGCCCGGCAGGGCTTTGTGCTGAAATGGCAGGCCCCATGGAAAAGAAGATTGTATGACTTGCACAGTGTGATGGGTTTTTACGCTTCGCTGGTATTGCTGGTTATAGCGCTAACAGGATTGGTATGGGGTTTCCAGTGGTTTTCAAAAGGGTTATACAACCTCACGGGTGGTGAGAAGGAACTGGAGTTTTCTGTGCCACATGCTAATGCTGCAGGTTCAGCATCGGCAGAGGAATTAAATCCCCTCGATTTTGTATGGTATAAAATGCTGGAGGATTACCCGGATGCTGCAGTGGTAGAGGTGCATTTTCCACACGACGAAACTGAGAGCATTTATGCGCATGTAAGTCCATCAGCTGAAACACATTGGCAGACTGAATTCCGCTATTTTGACCCCAATACCCTCGAAGAAATTGAGGTGGAACACATGTGGGGCAGACTGGAGGATGCTACTACCGCTGATGTTATCAGGCGCATGAATTACGACATCCACACCGGGGCTATTGCCGGATTGCCAGGTAAAATACTGGCGTTTTTTGCCAGCCTGATTGCAGCCAGCTTACCGGTAACCGGCTTCCTCATGTGGTGGCGCAAAAGAAAAGAGAAAGGTAATTTACGAAAGGAGCTGGATATATAAAACTACACCAGGATGCTTAAAACAAGGCTTCTGGCAAAGCTTTCAAACTAAATTTTGAATTAACATGTTTTTTTTCGGTAAAAATAGAAACAAAGAGGCGCAAACCTTAATTTTGTACGGCAGCAAGTCAGGTAATTCCAAAGAGGTTGCCCTATTGGCACAAAAGTATTACCAAAAAAATGGTAAAAGGGTAGTGTGTGATAACATCAAATCATATTCACCGGAAAAATTGAAACAGGTGCAGCAGTTGCTGGTTGTGATCAGCACTCATGGCGAAGG
>JBEPYD010000280.1:0-5876 GCA_041641575.1 Bacteroidales bacterium | reverse complement strand
ATACCAGCAACGATGCTGAAGACATACAGGAGCTGGAAAATTACTGTTACCAGTATGCCACACGTTATGACTTTTTTGAAGATGACTGGGTTTATTTTGAAGAAATTGCAACAAATGTACCTACCACCTTTTCTGATCCGGAACGCTTTTTGAGAGTGAGTAATGCTATTGAAGTATCGGATTCGCTGCACCACTATTACGTCCATTTACGCGATAAAAAATATAAGGGCGAAACCATGCCATTTAGCCTGATAGAAGATGATATTGAAAGTATTTTGCTTAATAAAAAGAAGTTGCAGTTTTTAAAAGAGCTGGAAACGAATATCTTTCTTGACGGGAAGCAGAAAAACAAATTTGAAATTTATAACCAATAATGAGATTGTTTAAAAAGAAGTTTTACACCGGCATATTTACAATTATTACTCTCTTTACCCTGTATAGTGCTAATGCACAGGAAAACCGAATTGTAGATCAGGTGGTTGCTATAGTAGGCGACAAAATTATACTGCAAAGCGACATTGAGACCCAGTTTCTGGAACTTCGTGCACAGGGTGCTTCCACGTCAGGTGATATGAAATGTGAAATACTGGAGGAATTCCTGGTGCAGAAATTACTCTTAAACCAGGCAGAAATTGACAGTATTCTGGTAAGTGAAGCTGAAGTGGAATTGCAACTAAACCAACGACTTGATTATTTTATTGGCCAGATTGGCAGCCAGAAAGCGCTGGAAGAGTACTTTGGGAAATCAATTCTGGAAATAAAAGAAGATTTTCGTGATGTAATACGGGAACAAATTATTACCCAAAAAATGCAGGGCGAAATTGTGGGCAGCTTGTCAGCGACACCTGCTGAAGTAAGAAAATTTTACAACAGGATACCTGAAGATAGCCTGCCGAGGGTTAATTCGCAGGTGGAGGTAAGTCAGATTGTAATATATCCACCATTGGCCGAGGAAGCTGTTTTTTCGGTGAAAGAGCGCTTGCTTGATCTCAGGAAACGTATTATTGCAGGTGAGGACTTCACTACCCTGGCAGTATTGTATTCTGAAGATCCCGGAAGTTCCCCGCGGGGTGGAGAGATTGGATTTTTGGGCAAAGGTGAACTTGATCCGGCATATGCCAAAACAGCTTTCAGCCTTAAGGAAGGATCCGTTTCTACCATTGTAGAATCAGAATTTGGTTATCACATAATACAGCTTATTGAGCGACAAGGTGATAAAGTAAATACCCGGCATATTTTGCTCAAGCCAAAAGTTACGGCAGAAGCCTCACGCAAAACCCTTAACAAACTCGATAGCATTACACAGTTAATACGCACCGATACATTAACTTTTAAAGCTGCAGCAAGGTATTACTCCCAGGATGAAAAATCCAGGGTAAACGGCGGTGTTCGGGTTAATCCAGCCAACCAAACCACACGGTTTGAAATGGATGAATTTCAACCTGCAGAATTCCGTGTTATCCGTCAGCTAAAAGTGGGAGAAATCTCTGAACCTTTTGAAACGGTAGATGAAAAAGGCAAGAAAGTGTACAAAATAGTAAAACTTACTTCGCAAACAAAACCCCATGTGGCCAATCTTGAGGAAGATTTTAACATGCTCAAGGAAATGACATTGATGCAAAAACAACAGCAAATTGTGGAGGACTGGGTAGAGGAGAAAAAGGAAAATACCTACATCCGCATTGATGATTCTTTTGGCAATTGCGGTTTCGAGCGTAACTGGAAAAATAATTAAAATACATTTTCATGTATGACGAATGCTCCCCAATTCCACCGATATTTTCTTCTGGCATTCGTTGCTATACTTTTTGCAATGCCGGCAATTGCGCAGGAATCAAATGCCACAGGTCCGAATGAGAGGAAAAAAATTGAAATTATCAATGCAAACAGCATTGAATTTGATAAAGCGCTTGGGCCGGATGTAAAAAAACTGGTTGGGAACGTGGTGTTTGAACACAACAACTCCCTGATGAACTGCGACAGTGCGTATTTTTATTCCGAACGTAACATCATCCATGCCTATAGCAATGTACATATTAACCGTGGTGATACGGTGCACCTGTACGGTGATACTCTCCGGTATAACGGTAATCAGCGAATGGCAAGGGTACGCAGCAATGTTCGGCTGGTAGACCGGGAAACAGTGCTTATTACAGAATACCTTGATTTTGATATTGAAAACGACCTGGGTTATTACATCAACGGGGGCAATATTACCAGTGGGGAAAACCGTTTGCGTAGCAACATCGGCTATTATTATGCCGAAACAGAAGTGTTTTTCTTCCGGGATTCAGTTGTAATCATTAATCCTGATTATTATATCACCTCCGATACGCTTAAATACAATACCATTACAAAAATCTCCTATTTTTTTGGTCCTACCGAAATTATCAGCGATGAAAATTACATCTACTGTGAAAACGGATGGTATGATACCCAATATGATATATCACAATTCAATAAAAATGCATATTTTAAAAACAGCGATCAGTTATTAAAAGGCGACAGCCTTTACTATGAAAGGAATACCGGTCTTGGCAAAGCATTCATGAATGTATTGCTGTATGACTCGGCGCAACAGGTAATACTTACGGGACATTTCGCCGAATACTTTGAAGATACGGAAAAGGCATTACTTACGGATAGTGCTGCTTTTATGCAGGTAAGTGATGGCAGTGACACGCTATTTGTACATGCAGACACTTTGCGTTCAGCAGGATATACTGATTCCGTGTTTACCACTGACTCCATTCCTGTGTTTGATTCCCTTGTAAATTTCAAAATTATAAAAGCCTATTATGGCGTACGTATTTTTGAAAATGAGTTACAGGGCATGTGCGATTCCATGGCATATTCCATGAAAGACAGTGTAATTAAACTGTTTGGAGATCCTGCACTATGGTCGGCAGAAAATCAGCTTACTGCGGAGTATATGGAGCTGCATACCAAAAATAACAAACCACACATTCTGTACATGCAATCCACAGCATTTATTATCTCTGAAGAGGATACAAGCCGGTTTAACCAGATAAAAGGCAAAAATATGACAGGCTTCTTCTCTGATAACAAACTGTACCGTATTGATGTGGATGGCAACAGCCAGAGTATTCATTATGCCAAAGATGATGAAGAAATTATTGGTATTAATAAATCAGAAAGTTCCAACATTGTCATCCTGCTGGAGGATCAGAAGGTAAGCCAGATAAAATTTTTGGTAAAACCTGATCAGACATTGCATCCGCCGGGAGAATTACCGCGCAATGAAGCTATCCTGAAAGATTTTAAATGGTTGAAGGAGGAACGCCCCCAATCAAAATATGACATCTTCAGACCTGCCAGTCAAAAGCAACGGACTGCACAGGTATCAGAGGAAGATGAAATACCTGCAAATCCCGGAGATGAGGAACGAAAAAAGGCACAAAAAAAGCAGGGACAAATTGTTGCCCCTGCCCGACGGTAAAATTCCAAATCTTTACAGTTTAATATTCGTCCTCATTGAAAAAGAAATCGTCCTTACTGGGATAATCCGGCCAAATATCTTCAATACTTTCGTAAACGTCTCCTTCGTCTTCAATCTCCTGTAAATTTTCGATAACCTCCAGGGGAGCGCCGGAACGCATGGCAAAATCAATTAATTCGTCTTTGGTAGCCGGCCATGGCGCATCTTCCAGTTTCGAGGCTAATTCGAGTGTCCAATACATATGCCTATTAATTTTAAGAGATTAAAAAATAAAATTTGTTAAAAATTTTGCAAATATAACCAATAAACTAAAACTTACAACTTTGGTTTCCATGGAATTTCTTCCACATTTAAATCCTTGGTGAATTTACGTGCCAAAACAAAGAAATAGTCAGATAAACGGTTAAAATATTCAAGCACAACAGCAGGAATTTCAACCGATTGGTTCAATCTAATAATTATTCTTTCGGCCCTGCGGCAAACATTTCGTGCTACATGACATTGCGAGATAACCATATCGCCACCAGGTAATACAAAAGAGCTAAGCGGAGGTAAATCCTGCTCCATTCTATCTATTTCTTCTTCCAGCAACAGAATATCTTCCTTGTTTAGTTTAGGTAAATCATCAAGACAATCGTCGCAATCAGCGGCAAGAATTGATGCTGCCACCATAAGTTTGTCTAAAACCACAAGTAATATTTCTTTCACGTGAGCATCTGCAGAAGTATCGCGCAGCAATGCAACAAATGCCATCAATTCATCTACGGTACCATAGGCTTCAATACGCTCGTGGTGCTTTTGCACCCGCTTGCCTCCAATGAGTGCTGTTGTGCCTTTGTCTCCTGTTTTTGTGTATATTTTCATCTGCCTGTTTTTACCGGCAATAACGCCTGGGCTTTTCTCACCTCTACGAGGTAATTCCAGTTTGGTTGCCTTAATTATAAACTTTATCGGTAGACAACAAAATGTAAGCTGTGTTCACTGAAAAAACAGAAAGTTTTCGATCTTTTATACACGGAATATTGATAATAGATTTAAAACCTGGATAAGATTGGAAGTAAAAAAATATCAACCTGGTAACATGCAGATATTAAATACATTATCAGGCTTGCCAGAAAAAAATAAATGCAGGTATAAATTGTGCTTACAAACTTTTAGCACACCTAATTAAAAAATAAATGGTTGATTATGCCCCGGCAAGGATTCTTTCTTCATTTACCGCATCTGATTCCACCAGGCCATCGCGCAGGCGTACAATACGCTGAGCATGTCGGGCTATTTCCTCCTCGTGGGTAACCAGAATAATGGTATTTCCCTGCTCATGAATTTCATTAAAAAGATTCATGATATCAATGCTCGTCTTGGAGTCAAGATTCCCTGTTGGTTCATCAGCAAGGATTATTGAAGGTGAATTTACGAGTGCGCGTGCCACAGCAACCCTTTGGCGCTGCCCGCCGGATAATTCATTGGGCTTATGATTCATCCTGTCTGTTAGGGTAACACTAGCCAGTGCCTGTTTGGCTTTTTCTTCCCGATCTGCTTTTGAAAAACCAGCATAAACCAACGGCAACATCACGTTTTCCAGTGCTGAGTAGCGCGGTAAAAGGTTAAATGTCTGAAATACAAATCCAATTTCTTTATTGCGAATTTCGGCCAGGTCATTATCTTCCAGCTTACTTACATCTGTTTCATTGAGCACATACTGACCGGCTGTGGGCGTATCGAGACAACCGATGATGTTCATGAGGGTACTCTTACCCGAACCGGAAGGTCCCATGATGGCAACATATTCGTTCTTGTTTATTTTAAGAGAAATATCTGCTATGGCAGCTACCACTATTTCACCAATAAAATACTTTTTCTGTATAGAACTTAAAGCTATAATTTCAGACATTGCGCTAATTTAATAAAAACTTAAAAATAGTACATTGCTGAAAAACCTCCTAATAATTTACGATAAAGTTTTGGGGGGAAAGGTCAGTATTAAAAAAAACAAATCCCATGCGGAAGATATCAAGGGTAAGTGTTACCTGATGATGCCTTTGAATTTGCTTCCAGGCATGCTCCATGCCCGCTGACCAGTGAATATCATCGATGATAACTACCAGGTGGCGGGTATGAAAATTTTGTAATACAAAATCAAACAATTGCAATGTAGCCTGGCAGGTATGGTTACCATCAATAAACACAAGGTATTTTTCTTTTTTCGGCAGATCACACTCATGCATAAACTGCTCAAAATCCATGTTCAGGATTTGGGTATTTTGCAACCCGATGGCTTGATGATTTTTTTTTGCTTTATCAGCCAGAGCGCTAATGGCTTCAACCGTGTACAAATTGCACTTTGGATTTCCCAGTGCTAACCAGGCGCTGCTTATGCCAAGAGAAGTGCCAAATTCCAGTACCTGGTCAGGTT
>JBEPYD010000279.1:0-5900 GCA_041641575.1 Bacteroidales bacterium | reverse complement strand
CATTCATTTTTCAACAATTCCAGATTTTTATCCGGGAGAGGTAGTCGGGTAAAAAGATCTTCAATGATGATAAAAAAACCTCCGGGTTTTAAGTGTGCCGAAAGATTATCCAATGAATTTTCAAGATTTGGAGAATGCTTCAGGGATTCTACTGCCACTATAACATCATACTTCCCCGGCAAAGGTTCATCATACGATTGATTAATAAAGTAAACCGGTAATTCCGGATATAAAAGGCTGAAATTTTGTCTTGCTGTGCGTATTTCTTCATCACTGATACTAATTCCAATACCCTGCCGGGAGGTGTGTCTGACCAGCTGCAATAAAGTGTGACCGTTGCCACAACCAGCATCCAAAATTTGAGCATCATTTGCAATGTCAGCATATCGTAAAATCCATTCACTGATATCCTGTCCAAACCTCCGGCCTTCCTCCTCAACCGGAATAAGTGGTTTATGAACCGGATAAATCTTCCGGTTGGAACGAATCCTTCCGGGTATACGCTCAAACTTCACAAGTGCATTATATTTTGTACGCGCATCCATTTAACTCAATTCTTCCAGTTTTTTCATTAATATCAGGGCTTTTTGTTCCCATGAAACAGGCTCAGGTGGGTTTTGTTGTCCTTTAGAAACTAAATTTTGATATTCATTTTCATCAGTAAATAGTTTTTTCAGGGTTCGTTCCAATTCATCTTCACTGTTACATACACACGCAGGACCATACTGCATAGCATGTTGTATACCGCCTCCTGCAAGAGCCACTGCAGGCAAGCCACCGCATAACGCATCGTAAATATTCATACCAAACGTTTCAAAAACAGAGGTACTTACCAATAGGTCCGCTTCTGAATAAATGCCTGTGAGGGCCTGCTTATCCATTGCGCCTGCCAAAACTATCCGGGATTGCAAGTTGTTTTTCTGTAGAGCCTCTTGTACCTTTCGGGAATACTCCCTGTCAGCTTCTAAATCGCCGGCAATGGTAAGCTGCCAGTCATATTCAACAAGCTTCGAAAGAATTTTTATGAGTGTAAGCTGATTTTTGCCGGGTATTACATTGCCCACATTGATCAGCGTAAATGGCTTATTACGATATTTTTCTTTTTGGAAAACAAGAGAAAGAGATGGCTCAAGTATAGTAATGAAGTTTTCTTTAAGGCCTTTATACATATAAAAAGACTTGGTATAGGCTGATGTAACAATCATATGCATGAATTCAGACCAGTATTCATCCGTCTTATCCTTTTCTGCAAATGTGTCTTCACAGGATTCCATCATTTCAGGAGGCATGTGAATAAACGGTACAATACCAGGGTAAGACCCTGCCTGTAGTTCACTTGCCCATTTACACAGCACCAGGCTGTCTGCGAGTATCAACTGATTTTCAATCGCCTGCAACTTTATTTTGCATTGCTGCCAATCATCTGCCACTATAAGGTTTACGTTATTACCCATGCGTTCCATCGCCGATATCAACCGATCATTATAAATGTTCCCACCGCTTATAGCAGCATGGTTTGCCGGCACAAGAAAATTAACATTCATGCTTTTGGATGAATTAAACGGGCATAAATATCGCCGGAATAGGGTTTTTTATAGGCTTTTATGGCTTTTTTCATCTCATCTGCTGTAAGCCAGTATTTTGAGCGGAACCTGAAAGTCTCTACCCAAACCCAGTTAAATTCATACTGCCCTTTTTCATTTAAAATGTTAATACAATGTATGGCTTGCTGTGGTGTGGTAGGGAAAAATTCAAAAGAAAGCAAAGGTAAAGCTGTTCTTGCTCCTAAGAGCACCTTATCTTCAAGTCCCTCAACATCAATCTTACAAAAATCAGGCAGGCCAAATTTTTCTGTCATTTCCTGTAAAGTAGTAACCTGTACAGAAACCTGCTTGTCCCACTTTATTGATGGGGCAATATTGTTGATCGTATCCTTCCATCCATCAGAAATGGTACTTAGGGTTGGATTTAGCGAGGAAATCTGAAGGTTTGCGTCTCCAGGCTGATCGCTTACAGCTTTGGGTACCAATGTAAAACCATTGAACTTGTTATATTTTCTCTTCAGCAAGCGGCAGAAATAAGGCTGTGGCTCAGCGGCAATTACCCTGGCACCCAGCCTTAGCCACGTGCCTGTACGGTTGCCTGTATGTGCACCAATATCGAAACATAAGTCGCCCTCTTTTATAAGCTTTCCATAAAACCTGCGCAAACGGATTCGGTTGAATGGTTTAAAGTCATAAATTAAACGGCTTTTCCACATTCCCAATTTATCTGAGCCTTTCATCATTCACTTTCGTAAGATGCCCAGGCCACATGCGATTCACCTAATGTAACCTTTATCTTTCCTTTAAACCAGGGTTCAATTTTGTCTTTCACCTCATCATGGATGTATTTAGCCATAAATTCAGTAGTGGTAATCTGGTTCTTTAAGGCTTCCACCTCATCTAGATTTTGATAATTTAATGGCTGCAACACTTCTTTTAAAACCTCGTGGGCTTTTGCAATATCCACCACAATGTTATGGTCGTTAACTTTGGGTGAGTAAAAGATAGCATCAACTACATAGGTAGCACCGTGAAGGTTTTGGGCAGGCCCAAAATAACCGTCGTTGCCTAAAGAATGAGCAATCATAATATGGTCGCGAATTTTAACTGTATACATGTCAGGTATATTTTATAATGTTAAATATTTCGTCCGTATTCTTTTTTCTCAGATGATGAAAGAATGCCGGTGTTTCATCAAAGGGTATAAAAGTAAGGGGTAATTTTTGCCAAAAATCATGTTGTAGTACTTCAAAAACCAAAGCTTTACGGCGTTTGTAATTCCATTGTCCCTGTTTATGGACGGGAATATTGCTTACCTGTGAACTAATTATTCTTTTTCGTAAAGTATGGAAATCTCCGCCAAGCTGCAGAGTGGTACTTTTGCTTCCAAACCAGCTCAGGGTTATTATCCGGCCTTCATATCCGGTTTTATCAATACAAACCTGTAATGCTTTTTCATTTCCTGAAGCATCAAAAGCCACATCAAATCCAGGTTCCAATTCATCAGTGTGGTTTACCACTGGTAACCCTAAATCAAGGCCTGCATGTTTTCGTTTAACATCTCTTTCCAGGATGGTGAAAGAGATAAATGGCATTGCAATTTTAAGTGTGATTGCGAGCAGTGCGCCAATAGTACCGAAACCTGTGATAAGTACTTTATCTCCAACAGAAATTTTTGAATCCCAAATGGCAGTGATGATGGTTTCCATATTGCTGGCCAGGGTTGCAATTGCCGGGTCAAGAGAGGGTGGAATTTCAAAAAATGCCGCTGGGTTAGTTACCAAATAATCCTGATGCGGATGCATCAGATGCACCACCTTTCCTTCCAGGTCAACCGGTCCCTCCTCTACACGACCTACCAGGGAATAGCCATGAGTAATGGGAAATGGGTAATTCCCCTGCATAAAAGGCACTGCCATGGTGTGGTATACATTTTCCGGAACCTTCCCTGAAGCGATACTTCTCTCTGTTCCTGTACTTATCATTGAATATAATGCCTTTATATGTATTTTCCCTTTTTCCAGGTTCAACCGTGCGGTTTTTATCTCCGACTTCTGGTTTGAAATATGCCACAGTGATTTTATTTCCATCTCTACTTATTGAGGCATTCCGTAAAATAATATTCCTTCACCCATAGGAAGAAAATTGTGATGCTTAAACTTTAATGATTCATCAACATCATTAATTACAGGAAAAGTAAAATTGGAAATACCTGACCCGAAGATTAAGGGACTTAGATACATCTGAACCTGGTGCAGCGCATGGTTTATCAAAAAATTTGATGAAGTAAAAGCACCACCTTCAAGATAAACAGAGCAAATATCTAATTCCTCATAGATAACTTTTAATATTTCATTGGGATCCATATTGCCATTTGTGGTTTTCACCTTTATTACCCTGATATTTTTATTCAATGATAATTCACCATTTGTTATTACCACCACCTGATCTTCTGCTGCATTTAGGGAGCTAAAATCGGCACTGGAATTGCCAAGGACTATTTTCACAGGATTTTCCCCATCTACATGCCTTACAGTCAGTGCGGGTTTATCACGAAGCAATGTATTCATACCTATCAGAACTCCTTTGCAAAGTGCACGCATCCGATGGGCATGTATCAAATTCTCTTCTCCTGATATCCATCTTGAATTTCCTGTATTAGTCGCAATTTTGCCATCTAAAGATTGTGCAAAATGAGCCACAGCCAATGCCTTCCCTGATTTCCTTGCCCATAGATCATAAAAACATAACGGAAGGTATAGTTGCACCATTCGCAAAGCTTCGGAATTAAACATATCATTATGATGAATGCCAGCCATGGCATTTGCATCTATACTAACAATACAACTTTGCTTAAATGAAACCCCAGGATTATTTCCTTTCAGGGTAACAAAAAGGAAAGAATGGTCAGTATTAACCAGCGAATAGTTATATTTTATGCTGAAGGATTGACCTGAATAAAAAATACAGGCAGATTCAAGTTCTGCCTGCTTATGTAGCACTTCCTGTTTTAATTTTAATAAACTATTCCAAAGCAAAATCGTCTCCGTAATCATGGCCGCCATTTAATTTACATATTCATAAACAAATGGTCTCCACACAATGTTTGCCTGCTATTGAAACGAATATAAACAGCCCCCTTATTTGTTTATAATAATCTTCCGGGACGTGGGTCTGAATCTTCCATTTATATCCTCCAGGCGTATAAAGTAAATCCCTGCTTTATATTCATTTACATTCAACTCCATCGGCAATTCACTAAAATCTCCCTGCAGTGTTTCTAATATTTTCCCGGTATGGTTAAATACTGACATTCTGAATTTTCCGGGCAGATGCTTACTGCTAATAAAAATTCTGTCACTGGCGGGTATAGGATAAACATTAAATGAAAGAGCTGCTCCGGGAGCAATTTGAAGATTGTTATTTGAAGAAGTAAAAATGATTTCTTCGGAAGTCCCGGCCTGATATATTTCACGGGTTACTTCATCCTGAATA
The DNA here is from genome assembly GCA_041641575.1 of Bacteroidales bacterium. GTDB lineage: Bacteria > Bacteroidota > Bacteroidia > Bacteroidales > JBEPYD01 > JBEPYD01. Next base: position 861 of record JBEPYD010000279.1, on the reverse strand, counting down.
AATACTACGGCTACTAAATTTTCCGGATTTTCAGTATTTTGAATATTCCACGAGTAAGAAATATCTTCTGTTTCATTGATGTTCCAGTTTCGGCTAATATTTAAACCCGCTGCATCAGGTAAAATATCCTTCAGAACATTTTTAAATTCAACCTCACCCTGACCTGAAACATCAGCCAATACAGATTTCTCAAGAATAGCTGTAAAAACATTCATGTTTACATTTTCCAAATCTGTATTGGATTTGACTGCAGCTTCAATATTAAAGCTATTTCCGGATATTTCTCCGGTTACAGACACATCAAACAAAGCATCTTTTAAAGCCAGACGGGTAATTTCATTTTGCGAAATACCATCTTCTGTAAAATCGTATGATTGGCCATAGAAACCCCCGTTTGTAATGGCGTATGGCACGCTTGAAACTCCATAAAAAAGTGCCCGCACAGCCGGATCTGACTGATTTTGCACATTAAAACGATCATAACCGGGAAAAGCTGTGTGATATTGGATATTTATAACATCAGCTTTATTGGCGTCAGTAATTTCATTTACTGCTGCATCGGCTTCAAGACTGGCGAGACTTGCCTCGTTTGTGAAATGCTCTATTAATACTCTTTGCGTTCGCTCACCAATATAAAAATCATCAAAAGCAAAGCCATCGCGGTTTATCTGGCTATTTCCATCTGAACCGTAGGCCACACGGAAACGTACATTTTTCTTACCACGAAGCATATCCAGTGTATGCCTGGCGTTTTTCCACTCGTCATCAGGATTAAAGACAGATTCACCCGTCCATCCTGTGCCACTGCCTCCGGGACCGTTAATAATTTCGAAAGAATTATACCAGTTGATACCATCAGCA
>JBEPYD010000278.1:0-5923 GCA_041641575.1 Bacteroidales bacterium | reverse complement strand
CAGTCGTTTTCGGGAATATGGCCACCGGTTGGGCGGAGTAAGAGAAGCCAGGGTTTATCTCACAACACTTGATTCAGTAGCAAATGAATCAGTTGATAAACGAAAAATAAAAGGGTTAAAGCAGGCACTTGAAGAAGCGTACACCCATATCCGAAAAACCACCTTAGAAGAGGATGTGCTGAAAAATCTGGCCAAAGACCTGCAGAAAACACGGAAAATGTATGCTGAAATGCCACTCAAAAAATCCGGTAATGAGGCTTTTATCAAGGGATTAAGCCGTGTTTTCAGCCGTGGTAAAAAAGCATTAAAAAAAGCACAAAAAGAGCCCAACACAGAAAATTTTCATGAGCTTCGAAAACGCGTTAAATATCTTTGGTATCACATGCGGTTGCTGAAAAAAAGCAATAAACAGGTAAATGGGGCTTATGCAAATATTCTTGATGATCTCTCTGATGATTTGGGAGATGCACACGATTTAAGCGATCTGGAAACTAGGTTGAAAAAAGAAAAAATGCCCGGGAATAAAAAACAGTTTAATGCCCTTCAGAAAGAAATTAATAACAGGCGTGAAAAGTTACGAAGGAAAAGTATCAAAAAAAGCCGTGGTGTATTCGTAGAGCCAGGGGATACATTTGTGCAGCGCCAGGTGCATTTCTGGAATGATAAATAGAACCTGCTAAAAACATTCAGTCCAGAAAACCATAAATTTGAAGAATTCGGTGCTTTCTTTCAACCTATAAATAAAGCATATGCATTTTACAGAAGTTTTACATAAAGGAGAAAAAGTTTTTGACCGGACAAAATTTAAAATAAAGAAGAAATTTAATCTCTTCGAACCTATTATCATATATCCTTATTATGGATATGCAAATGATGAGCAGGTGCATGTTCAGGTTAGGGTGATTGAAAGAGAAGGTATTCTTGATACCGATAAAGCCCCAAAATCCATACGTAAAAAGCTCTGGTACATGTACCGCAGGTATGAGAGTGATGAAGTTCCTCATGCCGAATGGCACAAGCTTTCACTAAATATCAGTAAGAACGTATTCACGGATCAAAAGAATGTGCGGGCAGAAGCAGACATCATGGTTCCGGATAAAAAAGCTGCCTTTGGAATCATCTCTGATGTAGACGATACCATCATACACAGCTTTGCCACAAATACGTAACTTAAATTTAAAACCCTGCTTTTAAAAAATGCAAAAGGACGGGTGCCATTTGAAGGAGTGGCGGATTTTTATCATGAACTGCAACTATCAAAAGGGAATTTTAATCCCCTTTTTTTTGTATCGGGCAGCATCTGGAATGTTTTTGATTTACTCAAGCGTTTTTGCCTTTACCATGATATTCAAAAATCGCCATTTTTCCTACGGGAATTCGGGCTTGACAGCAACTTTTTCATCCAAAGGAAGACGCGGATATTTAAGAAAGAAAAAATAAAACATCTGTTCTCTTTTTATCCAAACCTTTCATTCATTTGTATGGGAGACAGTGGCCAGCACGACCCGGAGATCTATACAGAGCTTGCGGAAAAATATCCGGGAAGGATAAAAGACATTTATATCAGGAAAATAAAAGACAAAAAAATAAGTAAAAAACGTCAAGCATTGAAGGAAAGATTAAAGCAACAGGATATTCCCATATTATTTATGAAAGATACCTCAGAAGCCATGGATCATGCCCGGCAAAATGATTACATCAGCGCGTAATTTTCATCTCCGGGCTTTAGCATTGATTATCCGGGTGGCCATTCCTTTAAAAATAAACAGGTGAAAAGGTTTGGTCATATACCAGTATATCCGGCCCCACAAACCCCGTGGCCGAAAAGTGGCAGTTTGTGTAAGGCAGTTATCTGAAGTAACATTAAACTCCAGCCAGGCTTCTCCCGGAAGCTTCATTTCGGCAAATAGCAGCAACTTGCCCTTCTTTTTATCTGCCAGCAAAACCCGCCAGAAATCGAGGGAATCACCCGCATGAATTTTAGTTTCATTTGTTCTGCCCCTGCGCAAGCCTACCCCGCCCGCCATTTTATCAAGAAGACCACGGATGTTCCAGAGCCATGTAGCATAATACCATCCTTTATTTCCGCCGATAGACCAGATATTAGCAATCACTTCATCTGTAGGACGGGAAAAATTTAATTGGGTTTTGTCTTTGAAACAACCATATTCCGGGACTTTTACATGGTTTAATAAATCTCCCTTAGAACTACTGCTGCTCAGTGCGTCTTTCCAGCTTGAGAATACCTCATTTTGCTCAATCCGTTCAAAAGCCAGGGCAATGGATTCTTCATAACCCAGGGGCTCTATTTGCAGGATATGCTTTAGTTCATCACTTTCGGAAAGCACCTCAACCTTCATGCTGTTTACAAGATTTACAGCAAGTTTATATGAAGTTGAAGTAACAAAATATAACCAGTATGATGAGAGACGTGGAGTCATTACAGGTATGGTAAAAATTCGCCGTTTCAGTTGCCGAACTTTTGCAAATAACAATAGCATCTCTTTATAAGACAAGACATCAGGTCCGGCAATATCAAATGTTTTCCCCATGCATTCCGGATGCATGAGCACGCCTGTAAGAAATTTAATCACATCCCTTACGGCAATGGGTTGCGTTTTTGTCAATACCCACTTTGGTGTAATCATCACGGGGAGTTTTTCAACAAGATCCCTGATAATTTCAAAGGATGCACTTCCTGAGCCAACAATAATACCAGCTTTAAGCATGGTTAACTGAAATTTTCCTTTTGAAAGCACTACACCTACCTTTTTTCGGGATGAAAGATGTTTAGAAAGCTTTTCATTGTTATCAAATCCGCCCAGGTATATTACTTGTTTTATACCCAGTTGATCAGCAATAGCAACAAAATTTTCGGCTGTTTGCCTCTCCAGATCCTCAAAATCATCAATGGTACTACCCATGCTGTGAATAAGATAATATGCAGCATCAAATCTTTGTCCTGGCAGAAATTCCTCGGGAGGTTCTAGAAAATCTATTTCAGCAACAGATACATTCTCTTCTATATTATCGGGGTAAACAAAACGACTGGCATCGCGCACGCAACAGGTAACCCTGTGGCCGTCGTTTATTAAAACCGGCAGTAACTTTTTGCCCAGATAACCCGTTGCACCGGTAAGAAGTATATTCATATTATTTATTCCTGTGTAACTAGTGTTTGTCCATAAATGCACGATAACTGCGTTGTTGCAAAAAATATAAATCCTCATATACCTTAGTATACTGCGGTTTATATTTTTTACACGCCTTGTTCTCGCACATATATGAACAAACACCCAAGTTTATAGACTGACTCTAACTAAATAAACCATGCATCTATTTAAACAAAGAAACAACCAGGAAAGTTGGTTGCAGCAAAATTATTAGTTGAATAATAGATTTTTACCGTAAGGATTTTAATCAATTTAAATTTTTGATTACATTTGACGGGATAAAGATCAGAACCCTAACATCTTAAAGTATTTTTCCTTCAAAAAGAATTTTTACTGCACAAAGCACAGGGGCGAAATCATTAACTTTTAATTATTCGCGAATTAGTATTTTAAATAACCAGGGAAAATTTTTACGCAGTGCACAACAATTATTAAAAAATTAAAAAACAGTTAAATGAAAGTATTAATTACAGGAACAGCTGGTTTTATCGGCTTTCATCTTGCTCAAAAGTTAACAGACCGTGGCGATGAAGTATTTGGCATTGACAGCATCAACGATTATTATGATGTTAATCTAAAATACGCAAGGCTTGAAAAAACAGGCATTGCAAAAGCCTCAATTTCTTATGGCAAAAAGGTATCTTCAGATACCCACAGCAATTATTCCTTTATGCAGCTCAACCTTGAGGACAGAGAAGCCATGCTTCAACTGTTTAAAGAAGAAAAGTTCGACCGCGTATGCAACCTGGCAGCACAAGCCGGTGTAAGATACAGCATAACCAATCCTTATGCATATATTGACAGCAATATTACAGGATTTATCAATATCCTTGAAGGATGCCGGCACAATAATGTTAAGCATCTGGCCTACGCGAGCAGTTCCAGTGTCTACGGAATGAATGAAGTAATGCCTTTTAGCGTAAGGCATAATGTGGATCACCCGATCAGCCTTTATGCTGCCAGCAAAAAAAGCAATGAGCTAATGGCACATACGTACAGTCATTTGTACAGGCTCCCAACCACAGGCTTGCGATTTTTCACTGTGTACGGACCATGGGGAAGGCCTGATATGGCCCTTTTTCTGTTCACAAAAGCAATTTTTGAAGGAAGAAGTATTGATGTGTATAACAACGGAGATATGAGGCGCGATTTCACCTACATTGATGACATTGTGGAAGGTGTTACCCGGGTAATTGACAATGCACCGGATCCGGATCCGGAATGGACGGGTGAACATCCCAACCCTTCCACTTCCACGGCACCCTATCAAATATACAACATCGGTAATAACAGCCCGGTGAAACTAATGGATTTTATCGATGCCATTGAAAAGCATACAGGAAAATCTGCCCAAAAAAATATGATGCCCATGCAGCCGGGAGATGTTCCCGCCACTTATGCCGATGTTTCGGATTTGGTAAGCAATTTAGGCTACAAACCCAACACTACCATAGACCAGGGAGTAAAAAACTTTGTTGAATGGTACAGGGCATTTTATGGGGTGTAAGAGAAGGGTAAATGATATATAAATAAAAAATAAAGCGGGACATTGAGCCCGCTTTTTTTTATTCAACTACGATTATATTCGTTTGGAATTTGTCATCTTTCACTATTCGTATATAATAAATACCCGGGGTAATATCTTCAGGAATTTTAATGTATTTATAAAGCTTTCCGGTAGATATTTTTAACGGTTGTTGTTGTAATATGATTCGGCCTTGCACATCCAAAATTTTGAAAGCTATTTCAGCCTCAGAAGAAACTGAATATTTTAATCTAAGCATGCTTCCTCTTTGCACCGGACTGGGAAAAACTTTCAATTTTAAATCAGAATCATCTGCTGTTAGAATGTCTGTAACAGTTCCGGTTTCAAAATACTTATGACTGCTGGGCACACTTTCTCCAAATTCATTAATGGCTACTACATGTACAAAATACCATGTAGAAGCCTGCAGTGTTTCAGAAATTCTTCCTTGGCCCTCAGTATCTAAGAAGGTTTCAGTATGCAGAACGGGATCAAATGAACCATTAAGAGAAAAAACAGCCATCACCGAGTCTGTGTTGTTATCTGTTGTCCATTCAATTTCCGGTCTTCGGTCAATTCCTGTAGATAAAAATCCGGGTGCAGTAATCACAGGCCTGCTTGGATAACCCGGCATAAATGTTCTTGTAGGCGTAAATTCACTTGTTCCAAATTCACTGCGGGCTTTGCCTCTCCAATAATACGTACGGTCGCTTTCCAATTGCATATTTCCTATCTCCCAGGCCATATCCCGTGTCCATCCGGTGGCGAAAATCAATGAAGAAAATTCGGCATCTAATGCAACTTCCACTGAAAAGCTAATATTTCCGGTAGTTGTAGTAGTGTTCCACTTCAGGCTGTCAAAAGAAGCAACGGTAGCTGCATCATCTGGCCCTTCCAGCACAATTACAGGGATTTCACCTGCCGTTGTCCGGAATGTATGAAAATCTGTATAGGGACTGTCTCCGGAATCATTTGTAGCTTTTATTCTGATATAATACCAGGTGCTTTTTGCTAACTCTGTATTCAGTTGTCCTTCTCCTGTTGAAGATACAAATACGTCGCTGGTAATGAGGTTTGTAAAATCACTGCTTTCAGCAACCTCCACCACCAAATTATCGGCATTATTCGTAGCCGTCCATCGAATTACGGGGGTAGTAGAAATGTTTTGCGCCAGATTTTCCGGTGAATTTAATATAGGAGTTGTGGGATAACCTGTAGTAAATGC
>JBEPYD010000277.1:0-5948 GCA_041641575.1 Bacteroidales bacterium | reverse complement strand
CCAACCCGACATTCATGTGGCTGGTCAGATAAGTTATGGAAAACAACAGATATTTCCTTGTTAAGCTTGCTGGCATGACACATTATGCAATCTGTGCCGGTTTCGAGGAAAAAGAAGTTGCCCCTGCCAAACTCCATGCATTTGGTACGCGTACCAATTAACTTCTCCATCCAGTTCAAAAAACTTTCAGGATCTCTTTGCTGGTCTGCAACATTTACATGCTTATAGCTAAACGCTCCTTTATTAATGGCAGGTCTGACAAGCTGATCAGGCTCAGCTTCTGAAAAACCCCCATTTTTATCACCTGACCATTGCATTACTGTTTGCACACTTTTACGGCCAAACATATCCAGATCTTCACCCATCCCAAGTTCATCACCATAACGGATGACTGGCGTGCCGGGCATGGAAAAAAGGATGCTGTAAGCAAGCCTGGATCTTTTCTGATCATTAAGCATGGGTGCCAGCCGACGCCTAATGCCCCGTCCGAAAATTCTCATATTATCCTCAGGTGCAAATTCTTTGAAAACTTCTTCTCTTTCATCCTCACTTAATTGCTCCAGGTCAAGTTCATCGTGGTTGCGTAAAAAGTTTGTATATTGTTCAAAAAGATTTGTGGCAGGTAGCTGATTCAGGCTATGCTCAATGGGCCGTTTATCTTTTCGCGCCAATGATAAAAAGATATAATTGGTAAGGTAAAAATTAAGCAGCATATGGAATTCATTGCCGTTGCCAAAATAATCTTTATATGCTTTAGGATCTACATCCGTTTCACCAAGCAATACGGCTTCGCTCCTGATCTCTTCCACAAATTGCCGGAAGCCCCGTAAAACGCTATGCGGATCTTCTAACTTTACATGGCCTTTGCTGCGAATTACATGTGGAACTGCATCCACGCGGAAACCAGAAACACCTAAACGCAGCCAAAAGTGGATTAATTTACGAATTTCTCTTTTCACTTCAGGATTTGCGTAATTTAAATCGGGTTGAAAATCGTAAAATGTATGGTAATAGTAAGCATTGGATTGCTCATCAAATGCCCAGTTGCTTTCCTGCTGGCCTTCAAACATCAGTTTTTTGTCAGCTTCATCAGGCTTTTCATCAGACCAGATGTAATAATCCCTGAATTTTGATGAGGGATTTTTACATGCTTCCTTAAACCAGGGATGTTCATCAGAGGTGTGGTTCAGGGGTAAATCAATGAGTACTTTTAAATTAAAATCTTCTGCAAGGTCCATGAATTCAACAAAATTACCCATGCTTCCTTTACGCTCATCAATATTATAATAATCGGAAACATCGTAACCATTATCTTTCCCGGGTGTGGAAAATATGGGGAGAAGCCATACTGTATTAAATCCCATGCCGGAGATGTACTCCAGCCTCTCTTTTAAGCCATCAACATCGCCACGGCCGTCTTTATCGTCATCTTTGAATAAATCCACATTTAAGGAATAGATGATTGAGTTCTTAAACCAGTACTTCATATTTCTATTTTTTTTGTTTTACTTTGATAGAACGTGTACGCTCCAACTTTTCTTTATTAATTTACGTTGGGTAATTCTTTGCAAAAGGCAGTTGTGGCACATACCTGCAACTGGCATACCACAGCAGGTTGAAATTCAAACCTCTTGTTTTTAGAGAAGAAGAGGAGCAAACCAAAATCACAATAATTCCTAATTGTTCAGCCATACAGGTAGTGTTTTAAAAATCCGGAGATGTTTTCTGATGGGTACAAATAAAAAAAGACATAAAGATAGCCGCCACTTTTTGGGGAATTCATTCTACATTATGAGATTTAAAGCCACAATGCACTGTAGCTTAATTAAAATCATGAAAATTGCTGATATGCAGCTTTTTTTAAGGCTTAATTTTACTCATTTTTAAATTCAGGTATGCTTCACGTTGATAGCTGAAATCAATCGATTCGGAAAAACGCTTATCTTTGCGGATAAAATTTGATTTATGGATCCTCAAAAGCAACTGGAATCAGGTAAAATTAAAAACCTCATCTTCGACCTGGGAGGGGTAATTCTTGATATAGACCCGGAACGAACGCTTAATGCTTTTCGCGACCTGGGAATAAAAAATATTGATTCGCTTTACACTTTAAAGAAACAAAGCGGAATTTTCGATGAATTCGATACGGGAAAAACTGATCTGGACACCTTTCGCCATAATTTACGAAAAGCCTCAGGTAAAAACTTTACTGATGAGGAGTTTAATGCTGCCTGGTGCGCCATGCTTGTAGAATTCCCACCCGAACGCATTGCGCTGCTGGAAGTTCTTAAAAAACAATTTCGCACCTTCTTGTTTAGCAACACCAACGTGCTACATCATGAGGTATATACACAAATGCTCAAAGAAACCACTGGCCATGACAGTTTGTCAGAATTGTTTGAGAAAGCTTATTTTTCGCACACTTTTGGTATGCGAAAGCCTGATGTTAAAGTATTTGAACGCATTTTAGAAAAAAATGATTTAAAGGCTGAACAAACTTTATTTCTTGATGATCTGGAACAAAATACAGATGCTGCAAAAGCGGCAGGAATTAAAGCCATACAGATATCACCGGAAAATAATATATTAAAGATTTTTTCCGCCTACAGGAATGAATAAATAAAGAATGGGTTATACATTAACGGAAGTAAATACCGCTGAACATGCCAGGGCATTTTTACAACTGCCTGTAGATCTTTACAAAAATGATCCTTACTGGATTAGGCCCTTAGATAAAGATGTGAAGGCTGTTTTTGATCCTGATAAAAACAAATTTTTCCGCCATGGCAAATGCATCCGCTGGTTGTTACATGATAATGGACAAGTTATAGGAAGAGTAGCTGCATTTATAGATAAAAAAACTGCCAATAATAATACACAACCTACAGGCGGAATGGGGTTTTTTGAATGCATTAATAACCAGGAGGCTGCTAACATGCTATTTGAAGCCTGTAAAAACTGGCTGAAAGAGCACGGCATGGAAGCCATGGATGGTCCCATTAATTTTGGAGACAGAGATCGTTTTTGGGGATTGCTGGTGGAGGGTTTTATGCCTCAAAATTATGGTGTACCCTACAATTTTCCCTATTACCGATCTCTTTTTGAACAATACGGATTCAAAAATTATTTTGAACAATATACCTATTACCGGCCAATTAATGCATATGGAATGGATCCCTCCATAAGAAATAAAGCAGAACGGTTGGCAAAAAACCCTGAATATCAATTTCGGTGCATTTCGAAAAAATCATTGGATACCTATGCATCAGATTTTAGAACAGTATACAATCAGGCATGGGCAAAGCATTCGGGAGTAAAACCGATTAGTGCGTTGCATTCCCAGGCACTTTTAAAAAGCTTTAAACCCATACTTGATGAACGTTTAATGTGGTTTGCTTATCATGACGATGAGCCCATCGGATTTTTTCTTATGGTTCCTGAAATTAACCAATGGGTAAAATACCTCAACGGGAAAATGGATCTGATTGCTAAAATAAAATTTTGGTTGCTAAAAAAGTTCAAACCCTGTACCACAGCATTTGGTTTAATCTTTGGTGTTACACCTGCCTACCAGGGCAAGGGTGTGGAGGGAGGCATGATAATTGCGTTTGAGAAAATAGCCCTTGCGCGGGGATTCCCATACAAAGATCTGGAAATGAACTGGATTGGCGATTTTAACCCCAGTATGATGAAGCTGGTTACACAGGTAGGCGCACGGGTAATTAAAACCCACGTAACTTATCGTCTGCTTTTTGATCAGGAAAAACCATTTGAAAGAGCAAAAAAACTTTAATTCTTTTCATCTGTTGCTTTTTCTTTAATAAAGCATTGATAAAAAGAACCTGCCGAATGGAGGATATACATACTATGGCAAATTCTAACACAAAATGTTTTTTTGGCACAATACTTGTTAATATATCAATGCAGACAATCCTAAGATATACCTGAGACATATCAGGGCAAGCCGGACCGGAAAAACCAGTCCGGTTTATTTTTTTTAAAAGACTTCTGGAATGTTAAAGAAGCACCAGGTTTTTTACAGGTAACTTTTAATTCCTTTATATTTGAATAAATAAACGGTATTGTGGATATTCTCCCCACTTTCATATTTTCTGATGATTTATGCGACCAAAACACCAGCAAAAAGCACGGATTGCTGCTTATTTGAAAATAAATATAAACCAAATAATTGTTTAAATTGTTATAGACAGCAATACAACAAATAATATTTTTTTATTCAGATCGTTAAAAAAACATGATAATTTTTGTTAATCCCTTATAAAGTAGATATTTTTAGCGTTCCATTAATCCCATTAAAGAATGAAAATAAAGTTTTTTAGCATATTAATAACCCTGTTTGTAATAACAGCTGCAGGATATTCCCAAAAATTTCCTGTAAGGGTTATTTTAAAAGAAGGCAAAGCTATTGAAGCCAGTCATTTTGGCCAGCTAAATTGTAAAGGCAGTGATTATTTTGATAGTTACATCCTTATTACCGGCCAGTATAATCAAAGTTCAACAGAAATAAAAGATTATTCCAAAATTGCCAAAATTGAGCCTCTTGATTTTGATGAGGATCCGGTAAAAACCGGTTTTAATGAAAAAGGGAAAATCATTATTACGCGTAAAAATGGTGTTAGTGTTACCCTGGAAGAGGCTTCCATCAACCTTTCATGCTACGGGGCAGGTGATCATAAGAATCAGATTAAACTGCAATCAACCAACCCTTTAACAGACGAGAATATGGAGGTTACAATTCCTGTGAAAAACATCAGCCAGATTATTTTTCTCTAGTTATTTTCTGATCACATTTATTCGTTGCTCTTGATTTCGCTCAGCAGATCGTATTGCTCGCGGGTTAGATTATCGAAATGCACCCCAAATAATTCCAGGTTGTGGGATTTTTTGTCCTGAGTCCATTTTTGCTCCCGTAAAATGCTTTTGTTCTCATAATTGATATGCGACAGCACATACCGCATAGCATTGAGCCGTGCAATCATCTTATTGTCTGATTTTATCACAATCCAGGGCGATTTTTTTGTTGATGTTTTTTCAAACATCTGCCTTTTATAACGGGTAAATAACTGCCAACGTTGCAGTGTAACCAGATCATTATCAGATAATTTCCAGTATTTTAGCTTACTTGACTTTCTCAGTTTAAAACGAAAAAGCTGGTTTGGTTTTGATACGGAAAGGTAAAATTTTATAAGAATAAGTCCTGACTTCAGTTGTTTTTCTTCCCAGTCATTCACTTTTTTCATGAAATATTTATATTGCCCCTTGGTACAATAGCCCATTGTTGGCTGTATAAGTGCCCGTGAATACCATGAACGGTCAAAAAAAACAATTTGGCCTTCCTGCGGAAGCTGTTTTTCAAAAGTTCCCAGCCAGTTTCTTTGTTGCTTCCTGTTAGGAACACCCAGTTCAAATACAGTAGCATTTTTGGGAATCAGATATTGAATAAATCGCTTAATGGTAGAACCCTTGCCAGCAGCATCACGCCCTTCAAAAACAATGGCTACACGCTTTTTATTTTTTATTACCCATTCCTGAAGCTTCAGCAACTCCACCTGCAGCCGATATTTTTCATGACGGTACTGCTCTGGTGTGAGCTCTGCATATTCCATTCTGTTATATACTTTCATTGTGATGTGGTGCGGTTATAGGTATAAGTTACTTAGAAATTCCACTTTTATTTGGCTAATATTACAATCATCCCTTTTTTAAGTCCTTCTGCCACATTTTGTAAATGTTTTTCACATGTTTCTTGCCCAACGAACTTTGTTAAGTCAGTGGTATTACCCAAAAATAGCACAGCATCAGAAAATGCCGGTTTTTTAGGTGCATTTGTGGTTTATTGTAGTTTCGCCTTTAAAAACACTAATATAGTACATTTTTTGTTGAATATACACGTGCCTTACTTAAACAAATGCGCCAACCCATAAATC
>JBEPYD010000276.1:0-5965 GCA_041641575.1 Bacteroidales bacterium | reverse complement strand
ACAACTTCTGAGATAATGTTCAGGGTTTGGTCGTCCTCAGGTTCTTCTTCCTGGGCATTAAGACCGAACATTACTGAAGTTGAAAGCAACAGGCTCAAAATAAAAATGTTATATGTTTTAAACATATTGAACATCCAATTTAGTTTTTTAATACTGATTAACTGTAGACGTATTATAAGCACCCGTTTGGGCTACAGTGGCTGTAGCAGCGACATTTTGATAAGAAAATACTTCGTTATCATGGCCAGCCTGAGAAACCTTTAATACAGCGCCATTATTGTTGATAGCATAAGTGCTTGCTCCACCAAGACCAGCTACAATGTTATTTTCTCCATCCTGCGCAATAGTAGCTTTAGATCCTGCTCCGGAATTTTGTTTCAACATAATTGTATTGTCATCACCAACTTGAGAGGCAACTATAACACCATCTTTCCCATTTTGAATTACATCCACTGCATTACCTTTACCATCTTGAGTTAATGTAGCAGTGTTGTTATTTCCTGTTTGTTTTGCTTTTGCAAGATTTCCTGCACCGGCATCATCATCATCAGTATATTGCTTGATGGTAATTTTGCCATCTTTTCCTGATTGCCATGCATAAGCTTCATTAAAGTCACCTTCACTCCACATTTTGGCTTCGTTATCTGTACCTGATTGCTTTATATACTGATAAGCGCCTTCACCTTTTTGGCTTTGGTAAGCATACTCCCTCAAACTTGCATTAGTTTGAAGTATATCTGCGCTGCTTCTGTATTGAGTTCCAGCATAAATATCTCCACCACCATTAGTGAATGTTTGAACTGCATCTCCATCTGTTCCATACTGCTCTATTGTGGCCCCGGTGCTTCTTACATTTTGTCCGCTAAAAGTCTGACTGGCAGTATTATCATCACCGATTTGCTTAATCATTGCTTCGATATTACCAGTTCCTTTTCCTACAGTTTTTTGAGTAGCTGTATTATCATCACCCTTCTGATACAATTCATAAGATAAATGTGCTTTATCACTAGTTTGTGTGCCCACATTTCTTTTTCCAATTTGCGTTGCATCAAATGTCATATCTCCTGACACCCAGTCTATGGACTTTTGGGTTTGATTTAATGTATTATTATTACCACTCTGCGTTGCTGAGGTTGTATTAGTTCGGTTTGAATTGTTTTCGTTGATAGCATCCACAGCCACTTGTTTTACTACAATTTTATTCCCATTACCATTTTGAACAGCAGTAGCCTGGTTAATAAAATAACCATCAACATTTGAAGGCTTATCCACCTTAGAAGCCTCTTGAGAAATGTTTACAGAACTATTGCCTGTCTGGGTGACAGTTGCGTCTTGATCAGTCCCTGTTACTCCATTTGATGTTTGATTAATTGTTGCTGTTTGTGCAATTACCGCACCGGCCAACACCATGCCTGCGAAAACTAAAAATACTTTTTTCATTTTAAAAAGATTTAAATTAAACAATTGGTTTATTAAACTTGCGCATGATTACGTTTTAAAAATTTGCAATTTGGTTTTTGTTTTTAAGGGATATTATTGGGTTTATTAAATATGCTGAAATAATACTTCAGGCCTACTTTCACACCCCAGAAATAGTCGGGGTATTTTCCCTGCGATACTTCATCAAAGCCATCTGTAGTCAGGTAATTGTTGCTAATGGAAAGGTCCAGCCCCAGATAATCGGTGATGGAATGTTCATAGCCTGCGGCCAGTTTGAAATACATATAAGGCTTTTTAAACTGAGGTTCAAAAAAAGAATTATTGTCCGCGAACATAATTCCCGGTCCTGCAGCAATGTAGGGTGAAAATTTTAAATGGTTGTAAAACCGGTAACGGCCTGTAACCTCACTGAAATTGATGGTGGAGTTAAAATATTCTGAACCGCCCAGGCTTCCTCTCCCTATGTTCAGGTGCAGAGAAAAAGCCTTATCTTCCATAAAGCCAAGGGTAAGGTTTCCCTGTGGCTGAAATGTAGCGCCGGGATAGTCGCCTTCAAAATAAAATCCTCCTCCCTGCAAACCGGCAGAAAAGAATTTATCGCGCTTGATATGCCGTAAGCCGAGATAGTCAGTCTGTTCTGCCAGGGCTTTTTCTTCCAGGTATGCCGAAATTACTTCATGGTCAATATCTTCTTCATTTTTGAGCATCCAAAGATTATCCATAATACCCTCAACAACAAGAGAATGTACGGCTTTCTCAATGGCTTCCTTAACAGCTATTTCTGAGGGTTCATTATATGTGTAGCCTGTTTCAGCTTCCATGAGCCGCTTGAATTTCACAAAACGGAAAAAACCCACATCCAGCTTCTGGGAAAGGATAGTTTTGGAGACATACACGGTTTTTAGTATCCGCCCGTTGCTGGTAGAGACTGCCCGCAGGTAGATGGTCACACGGTCTTCACGATACTGCCCCGAAGCTCCGGCACCGAAATAACGAATACCGGCACCGCCTGACATAATATTAGAATCAAAGGAAATGATACCGCCTTCCAGGATAATTCCGGCAAACAACAATGGTGGAAGCAGAGACTGATCATTATCTGTGCTACTTTGGTACTGTGCTCTGGAAGATCGTATAATCTTTCTCTCGTTCAGTAAATTCCCCAAACCTTCGCGTTCAATGGGAATAAACCAACCTGTTTCGTCCATGGCCTCTATCAATATTGAGGTTGCCCCCTGGGTTACAGCAGTGGACCAGCTGGCACCGGTTTCAGTAGGTTTGTATTGGCCGGTCTGGTCGCGGAACTTGTAGACGGCAGCCACAATTTTCTCGCTGGGTGCGGGTAAAGCGGTAAGGTCGCTGTAAAATTCCGTTTTAGCGCCCAGCTCGGCATTGTCAGGCGCCATAGGGTGCCGGAAAATGCTGGAGCAACTGAATAACCCGGCAACAATTAGTATAAATAATATAGTGCGAATGACTCTCATATTTGCTGCTTGCTAAAAATAAGGCACTGTAATTTTGGTTTCACCCCCGGTACTAATATCAAATATTTGTATTTCAATTCCTCCTTCTCCCGGCGCTACTTCAATCTGATACGAACCCAGTTCATAGGTGCCTTCGGTAAGTCCTATTTCGCCAAACTGGTTATACACCAGTTCACGGGTAATCTGATTAAGGATTTGCCGGTTCAGGCTTTCCTCAAAATCTTCAAGTGGATCGCGATCAGCAAAAGGATCAAATTCATCCACATCCTCTTTAATAGTATTCTGCGCCTGAGCTGAGCTCAGCATCCATTGATAATTAAAGGTGTTTCCACCAAATGCAGGGTTTGTGGGTGTGTACACAAAATCCTGGCTGTATGCCGTGCCGCTAAGGATAAGCAGCCCTGCAAGGATGAGAAATAATTTAAGGTTCTGAAGTTTAATAAATGCCTCCGCCTTGTAAATCTTCATTGTTTAGTTGTTTTTGCAATTGGTTATAGTTATGAACATATTCCTTGCTGGTATTCACGGCATATTCCGCGAGTGATTCGATATAATCGTATTTGGGTTGCAGGAACTGTTGAAAGACAATATTATCATTGATTTCCACATTAATCATGGTACGTGTGCCGGGTGCCGGTTTTTCTATCACCCTGATCAGGTAATCAGTTTCGGTATTAATGTCCCATTGTGTAAAGAAAAGATCGTAAAAATCACGTCCCAGTTTGCTAATCGTTTCGTCCATAACAAGGCCGTTGATTTCCAGACCTAATTCACGTTCCTTCTCTTCCTGATTTTGGGTATGCGAAGCGAAATTTACCGTAGAGTCAGAAGGAATAAAAGCTGAATCAGCTACTACCTGTGCCACAGCGTGATTGCAGTTAAGTACAAAAAATAATACAATTGTAACAATGAATCCTTCCTTCATAATTCTATCAATTAATCCCCGGTTTTCACATGCAACTCAAACTTGTTTGAATGCAACAAAAACATATTTTTCCCGTATAAACCAATGCAATTGGTTTATTAAACTTGCGTTTTGAAGGTGTGGCTGTTTTTTAACAGCTGCATCTTCTTTACGCAATTTTGTTTATTTTTTTATCCCTGTAAAAACACCTACTAAATTATAACATTTAGCAACGTCTAACAAAATATTCATATCATCGTTGCTTTAAATTCCATAAAAAGGCTCTTTTGTATGACAAAAGGACTGTAATTTTCAATTAAAATTAGAAAGTTAAAACAGGGTGGAGTTATCGATAAAAAACTTTCTAATTGACAGTTCTGAAATTCAGCTGTTTACGCGAATTACCGTATAATGTATTCATTTCCAGCAGTGTTCTTCCTGGAAAAGATCAGGTTAATATCATTCCATTATTAAAGGAAGAAAGAAAAAGATAAATTATCTGAAAATTTCTTTTTTATAAATGTAAAGAAACTTAAAGAATGCGAGCGAAATATCCGACGAAAGAAATTTAAGCTTACTTCCAAATACTCAAACGATCCAGCTTATCAGGATCAATATGCAGTTTCACTTTTTGGCCTTCCATGTTCATATGGCAAAGGTTCTTAGAAAGTTCAATTTTTGTAAGGGCTTTGAGATTAATGACAACATTATCTGAAATTCTTACAAACAGGGAAGAATCAAGGTTTTCTTCCAGTATATCAATAGACTGAAGAACGATTTCCTGCCGGCGGTTCTTAAAATAAAGGTATGTTATTTCTTCATCAGCCTCAGCATACACTATATCAATAGGCTCAATCACCACCATGCCTTTGCGTGTGGGAAATATTTTCTCATTCAGCATGGCCAGTAACTTTTCTGTCCTTCCCTGCAGACGTTGCTGCGTTCCGGTTCGAAAGCGATCTAGGGTTACCCGCAGCCGGCTTGGGTCTATGGGTTTAAGTAAATAATCAAATGCAGCATATTCAAAAGCCCTGGTGGCAAATGAATCTTGTTCTGTGATGAAAATAATTTCCGAACCTTCATATTGTTTTTGATGCAGGTCTTCAATAAGTTCAAATCCACCCTTGGCAGGCATTAGAATATCCACAAAAATAATATCCGGCTTATGCTTAACAATTGAAGATACGGCCACAGTTGGATCAAAAATAGTATCCAATACGTCCACATCTTCTCTTTCCCTGAGATTATTTTCAAGAATCGAGCTTTTCGAAGGTTCGTCGTCTATGATGATACAGGTAATCCTTTTGGCCATATCGTTGTAAGTTAGTATTATACAAAAATAAACTTTCCTTTCAATATATACACTAATCTATCATTTTCATATTAATAATAAACAGATCAAATTAATTTAGTCGCAATCGAACTACATTTAAGATCAGAATTTGGCGTCACAACATAATTCTATTGGCAAAATTATAGTCTTTAAAAAAAAATTGCTTATTTTTGAAGTGGATCGGATTAACATATATTATTTATTCATCGCTAAACTCATTTAACCATGAATGTTAATTACCGATTCGTATCCCTCATCCTCATCAATCTCATTTTTATTTCTCAAATCCGGGCCCAGGAATTACCCGTGGAGCTTAAATTATCGATTGTGGATCAATCCGATAATCCGGTATCAAATACTTTCGTAAAAATATCAACACCCGAATTTCCACAAGGAGTTGATTCTGCTATGACAAGTGAAAATGGACTGCTGGACATCAAACTGCCATTTACTTTTGGATCAGATCCTCTTTCTACAGAACCGCTTACCCGCACTCCCATTATCAGTCAGTATCTGGCACCCAATATTCTTACTGCGGAATCAAACCTTGCCATTACTTATAATTACCCTGAAAAAGCAACCCTTTTATTTATGGATATTCAGGGAAGGGTTTTTCATAACAATCAAACATTATCTCCTGGTATATATTTTTATTATCTGGAGTTCGGTGATGGATATAAATCCGAAGCAAGGAAAATAATCGTACAGGAACAGATGAATGTGAATGTGAGTTTGATATCTGAATCAGGAGCAAGTAAAGAAAATGAAAGAAATCACCCATCTTTAAAATCAACTGAAAGATCG
>JBEPYD010000275.1:0-5966 GCA_041641575.1 Bacteroidales bacterium | reverse complement strand
ACCCCCTGGGATATAAAAGCTATGCCCATTATTTTTATGGAAGATTAACACCTCCCACTACAGAAAAAGCTTATAATCAGCAATGGTTGCTACAGGGAGACATAGATAAACCAGCATATTTCGTTACGAAAGTGAATAAAAAAGAGAGAATATTAAAGGAAAATCCAAATCTTTCCGTTATGTATGAGAAAAATGGATTTGTATTTATGAAAAGAAGTTTAAAGAATTAAGTTAGAATGATTGATAACAAGACAATTACAGTAGTATTACCTGCTTATAACGCTGCAAAAACTTTAAAAACAACCTATGATGAAATACCATTTGATATTGTAGACAATGTAATTCTGGTAGACGACAAAAGCAGCGACACAACTGTATCTGTGGCAAAAGAAATTGGCATTGAGAACATCATTGTGCATGAAACAAACAAGGGATATGGTGGCAACCAAAAATCGTGTTATAATAAGGCACTGGAGATTGATTCAGATATTGTAATCATGCTCCATCCGGATTACCAGTATAACCCTAAATTGATTCATTCCATGAGCTATCTTATAGCCAATGAAGTATATGATGTGGTGCTGGGTTCAAGAATCTTAGGAAAAGGTGCACTGAAAGGAGGTATGCCATGGTACAAGTATATAGCCAACCGCTCGCTTACTTTGTTTCAGAATATTATGATGAACCAAAAATTAAGTGAATACCATACCGGTTACCGGGCATTTTCAAAAAAAGCTTTGAAGGCTATTAACTACAATATAAATTCAGACGATTTTGTTTTCGATAACCAAATGCTGGCCCAGTTATTTTATGCTGGCTTCGAAATTGCCGAGATAACCTGCCCAACACGATACTTTAAGGAAGCTTCATCCATAAATATTCGCAGGAGTATACAGTACGGATTTGGCGTAATTGGCGTTTCAATTGCATATTTTTTACAGAAAATACATCTGGGAAGGTTTAAAATATTCAGGTCTATACCAAAAAATTAGATACAAACCACTATTTTTACTTGCTGAACAAGACATGTAGTCTATGATAATTGAAACAAAATCTTACCCAAGGGCTGCTTTAATAGGCAATCCTTCAGACGGATACAACGGCAAAACCATTGCATTTGTATTTCGGAATTTCTCTGCCGATGTAATTTTATATCAAACCCCCGAGCTTGAAATTTATCCGGCAGAACTGGATACCACGGTTTTTACAGACCTCTTAACCCTTGTTGAAGATGTAAAACTAAATGGGTATTACGGCGGTTTTCGCCTGCTGAAAGCGGCAATCAAAAGATTTCACGATTATTGTCGGCTACACAAAATAAAACTCGACCAACGGAATTTTACCATTCGTTACAATTCAAATATTCCCATTCGGCTGGGGCTTGCCGGTAGCAGTGCCATTATTACTGCCTGTATGAAAGCGCTTATGAGCTTTTATGGTATTAGTATTCCCAGGCCCATACTTGCAAATCTTGTATTGTCTGTTGAAACAGAAGAATTAAATATTGGTGCAGGTTTGCAGGACAGGGTAGCACAGGCATATGACCATCCGGTATTCATGGATTTTGACAAAGCTATCATGGATAAGCAGGGATATGGAGAGTACCAGGAAATTGATGCCACACTTATGCCGGATTTTTATATCGCCTATCGCACCGATTTATCGGAGGGGAGCGAAGTAGTGCATAATAATTTCAGGGAACGCTATAATTATAAAGAACCTGAAGTAATAAAAGCCATTAAGGAATGGGGAGATATTACTGTGCAGGCAAAGGATATCATTGAAAAGGGAGACCGAAAGACTTTAGCCGGGCTACTTGATAAAAATTTTGATATCCGGCGCGCAGTGATGAACATCAGTGAAAGAAATATAGAGATGGTTGAAATAGCCCGCTCCACAGGCGCCAGTGCTAAATTTACCGGATCTGGTGGTGCCATTATCGGTACCTATGAAGGGGAAAAAATGTTTGATGAACTCTCTGCTAAATTTGCAAAATCCAAAATTGAAATAATCAAACCAGATATCGTTACACGTTCATAAAAACAAAATTAATTATGATTAAAAAAGCAGTAATTCCGGCAGCCGGATTCGGAACAAGATTTTTACCGGCTACGAAATCACAGCCCAAGGAAATGCTTCCAATTGTGGATACGCCTACCATTCAACATGTTGTTGAAGAAGCAGTTAATTCCGGCATTTCCGATATTTTAATGATTATTGGTAAAGGAAAAAGGGCCATAGAAGAGCATTTCGATCGTAATTTTGAACTGGAACAACAATTATCTGAGAAAGGTAAAGAGTCTGAATTAAATGAAATTCTTGACATTACAAGGCTGGCGAACATCCATTTTGTATGGCAAAAAGAGTTGAACGGACTGGGAGATGCCATTCGGTATGCACAAAACCACGTAAACAACGAACCATTCGCCGTTCTGCTGGGCGATACCCTGATAGAATCTGAGGGCGAGCCGGTAACAAAGCAATTAATCGATGTATACAATCGTTACAACCACAGTGTAGTAGCGCTTGAATCAGTAGATCGGTCAGTTGTGAGCAGATATGGTGTAATGGATGGCAAAGAAATAAGCGATGACATTTACCTTGTAAATAATTTCATTGAGAAGCCTTCAGTTGAAGAAGCACCTTCAAATCTGGTTATTGCCAGCCGCTATGTTTTTACTCCCGATATTTTTGATTATCTTGCAAAGGTAAAACCAGGTGTAAACAATGAAATACAATTAACAGATGCCATGCAAATGATGCTCCAGAACCGTGCCATGTACGGTTTACGCTTTAATGGGAGAAGGCATGATATTGGAAGCAAAATTGACTTCCTGAAAACAAACGTAATATACGGCCTCAGGCGCGACGATCTGGGACCGGAATTTAAAGAGTGGCTGAAAGAACTTGTAAACACATTTTAAATAGTACAATAACTTATAACAAATTAATTTTAATTATGAAACAACTAAGATCCATCATCTCTTTTATTTTAATACCGTTTGCGTTAACGGTAAGTTGTACCAACCAGCAGGAAGAAGGTTGGGAGCCTCTTTTCAACGGCGAAGATCTGAGTAATTTTGAAAAACTCGGCGGTGACGCTACCTATGCCATTGAAGACGGTGCCATAGTGGGTACTTCAACCATGAATACCCCAAACACATTCTTAACTACCAAAGAAAAATATGGTGATTTCATTCTGGAAGTAGATCTGAAAGTAGATACCCTGCTCAATTCAGGTATTCAAATTCGCTCTAACAGTTATGACACGTACCGCGATGGTCGTGTGCATGGATACCAGGTAGAAATTGATCCGTCAGATCGTGCATACAGTGGTGGAATATACGATGAGGCTCGCCGTGGCTGGTTAAACAACCTGGCTGACAACCCGGAAGCACGTCAAGCTTTTAACAAAAATGACTGGAACCATTACCGCATTGAGGCCATCGGTGACACCATAAAAACATGGGTGAACGATGTTCCTGCCGCTTATCTTATCGATGACATGACCGATTCCGGCTTCATAGGTCTTCAGGTTCATGGCATTGGTCAGGATACAGCAAAAGATGGTACACAAGTGCGCTGGAAAAACCTTAGAATAATGTCAGATAGTGCATTAGTGGCTAAAAACAGCACGCAGCCAGGCATTGACCCCATTGTTATTGAACATAATCAGCTTACTGAAGAGGAAAAAGCCGAAGGTTATAAACTGTTGTGGGACGGTGAAACAACAGAGGGCTGGAGAAATGCTTATGCCGAAACTTTTCCGGAATTTGGATGGATAATTAAAGACGGTATGCTGATTGTTGAAGAATCAGGGGGTGGCGAAGCAGAACATGGTGGTGATATTGTTACCTTGGATGAATATGATAATTTTGATCTTACCCTTGCGTTTAAACTTACAGAAGGTGCCAATAGTGGTATCAAATATTATGTTACTGAAGAACAAGAAGGTGTAAAAGGCTCTGCAATTGGTCTTGAATACCAGCTGCTTGACGATGCCCGCCATCCGGATGCAAAAAAAGGAAATCATGAAGGCAGCCGCACCTTGGCCTCGCTGTATGATTTAATTAAAGCTGAAGGCAAAGAATATTTTCCTCCGGGAAACTGGAATACGGCAAGGCTTGTTTCCACTGATTCCATTGTAGAGCATTATTTGAATGGAAGAAAAGTGCTTTCTTATGAACGCGGTAGTGAAAACTATAAACAATTGGTATCTGAAAGCAAATACAAAGTATGGGATGATTTTGGAATGGCAGATGAAGGACATATTTTGTTGCAGGATCATGGTAACCGGGTTTATTTCCGCGATATAAAGATCAAAGAACTTGAATAAATATTTTAACAGTTAACTATTTACATATTATGGATAATTCAAGAAGAAATTTTCTGAAAAAATCAGCCATTGGTACTGCCGGTATCACCATAGGTGGTTTAGGAATGAGTGCCAGTAGCTATGCCCGCATTATGGGTGCCAACGATCGGTTAAATGTTGTTTTTATGGGCTGTGGCCGAAGGGTTGGAGCCTTTTATAATGCCGTTTTTGCTCCCGAAAATAACGCCCGTTTGGCCTACATCTGCGACGTAATGGATAAGCAGAACGTAAAGGTAATGAACGATGTTAAGGATAGGATAGATTACACTCCTGTGATTGAAAAAGACATACGTAAAATACTGCAGGATAAGGATGTAGATGTTATTTTCAACGCCACACCTGACCACTGGCATGCCCCCGGAACCTGGATGGCACTGGAAGCCGGAAAACATGTGTATAATGAAAAGCCCAGCTCCCACAATCCTTTTGAAGATGAAGTAGTACTTGCGTATCAGAAAAAATACGGCAAACTTGTACAAATGGGTAACCAGCAGCGTTCGTCAATTGAATCAAACCAGATAATAAATGAAATGCACAATGGTGCTATCGGCGATATTTATAAAGCCATAGCTTTTTATTCCAATTCCCGCGGACGCGTGCCTGTACCTGTTGATGCACCACCACCGGAAGGGTTAGATTGGGAACTTTTCCAGGGACCTGCCCCGCGCGTGGATTATCAACATGATACCTGGAACTACAACTGGCATTGGTATGGCTGGAACTGGGGAACGGCTGAATCAGGAAACAATGCCACACATGAAGTAGACATTGCGCGCTGGGCCATCCAGGGAAATTATCCGGAATTGGTCTATGTAGAAGCCGATAAAAATCATTTTAAAGATGATGGTTGGGTAATGTACGACACTATGGAAGCTACATTGATCTATCCCGGCGGAAAAATTATTAAATGGGATGGCAAAAGCCGGAATGGTTTTAACACCTATGGCGGTGGACGCGGTACAATTCTTTATGGTACCGAAGGTTCCGTTCATATGGACAGAGGAGGCTATAAACTTTACGACAGAAGTGGTAAATTAGTAAAAGAAAGTACTTCTGAAACACAGGAAGCCGGCACAGCACTCGGGGGGGGAGGAGATATGTCTACCCGTCATGTTGTAAATTTCTTTGAAAGTATTCGTGGCAAAGATACCCTGAATGCGCCCATTGAAGATGGTGCAAAAAGTGTGCTTATGATTCACCTCATGAATATCGCCTACCGTGTTGGCAGACCCATAAAAATTGATCCCAATACGGGCTATATCCTTGATGATCCTGAAGCAATGGCGCTCTGGAAAAGAGAATATGCACCCGGATGGGAGCCCAAAGTTTAAATAAAAAATTGCCGGAATAACCGGCAATTTTTTTTATGTACCATTTTATCTCTTTATAAAATGGTGCTTTTAAGATTCTGGCTTATATTTGTCATAACTTTAATGGAAGTATTTATGCATAACCAAATACAACCTGAATTTAAAAGAAGTTAATATAAAATTCTGTAACATTTAATTATTTACCTATGAAATTACTTGAAGGAAAAACTGCTATTATCACCGGGGGTGCCCGTGGTATTGGAAAATCTATTGCTGAAAAA
>JBEPYD010000274.1:0-5970 GCA_041641575.1 Bacteroidales bacterium | reverse complement strand
ATTGTTACGAATATTTTTTTCAACCTATAATGCGTTTATATATTCAAGAAGCTCCTGCATACCGAATAAACCTTCATTGCGAACTTTTAATTTATTTTCTCTTATATACTGCTTGATTTGAGGCTGCATATTTTCTGGAAAGGATTTTACAAAACCCCTGTTGTTCCGGTAACGAAAAAACTGGTCATTATAATAAACATACATGCTTTTGGTTAAATCGCTGAATGCATATTGTTGGGAATTGTTCCGGTTTACCTCATATTTTTTTGTATACAGATTATAGGCCCTATACGAACCTGAAAAAATTTCTTCATAAAATTTGGAATCACCGCCCGGGACTTTGCTTAGACGAACAAATTTTCTGCCATAAATGGTAAATGATTCAACACTATTCACAGGTGGCACATATCTTTGTTTTCCCAAACGTTCAAAATCATATTCAATAATGAGGATCATGTTATGCACATCAAAATTAAGTATGACGTCCTTAAATTTTTCACCATTAATAACAACCTGGTTTCCTGTAGGAAAAGTTGAAGAAATTAAATAGGGATGTCCAAGCGCACTGGCATATATATTCAAATGCCTGGCGCCATTTGTGAGAGTATACGAAGGTGGAATGGCAACATCAGCCATTAATACCGGCGGTATTAAATTCTTTGTCTGCATCTCCTGCCCCTTCAGCGGCATTGCAAAAATAAATACCAGGCATACATACAGGAACTTACGTAAAAAGCAATACATAGATAATGAAGTCACTAACGGCTTGAAATTATATTCAGTGGCTAAAGTAGTTTTTTTCTATGAATTCTCATCAATTTACCGCAGTTTGAAAATAATGAATAAAATATATCACTAATATTTAATGCCATAAGACAATTTTTACGTTCCTAATCCCGGAAAAAATGCAATTGCGCATAAGAATTCAAAATTATATCTATTTATCAATAATATCATGTACCTTTGTGCCCTGAAAATTTTAACCTCCTATAGAGATTCATTCATCCCCTTACCACATCGCAAATTATGCAAAAGCTTAAAAATATAGCCATCATCGCTCATGTTGACCATGGCAAAACCACCCTCGTAGATAAAATACTGATGCAGTGTGAATTATTTCAGTCGCACGAAACTCCTGGCGATCTTATCATGGATAATAACGACCTGGAACGTGAGCGGGGGATCACCATTGTATCCAAGAATGTTTCCGTTCGTTATAAGGATTTTAAAATAAACATTATTGACACTCCTGGCCACGCCGATTTTGGCGGAGAAGTTGAACGCGTTTTGAACATGGCCAGTGGCGTTTTGGTGCTGGTTGATGCATTTGAAGGAACTATGCCCCAAACACGGTTTGTTTTGCAAAAAGCCCTGGGCCTTGGATTAAAACCTATTCTGGTTATTAACAAGGTAGATAAGGCAAATTGCCGGCCTGAGGAAGTGCAGGAAGAAGTGTTTGAGCTCATGTTTAATCTTGATGCAACTGATGAGCAGCTTGATTTCCCCACCGTATATGGTTCCGCAAAAAATGGCTGGATGAGTGATGACTGGAAACACCCGGGAAACGATATCACCCCATTACTTGATGCAATTGTGGAGCATATTCCTTCTCCGCCGGAAGTAAAAGGCACCCCGCAAATGCTGATTACTTCGCTGGACCATTCTCCTTATGTGGGACGGATAGCCATTGGTAAAATTCACCGCGGCGAACTGGCAGAAAATATGCAGGTATCCCTTGCAAAACGGAACGGAGAAATAAAGCGAATGCGAATTAAAGAAATTCTGGCTTATGAAGGACTTGGAAAGGTGAAAGTTGAAAAAGCAGCGTCCGGAGAAATCTGTGCGCTTGTTGGCATTGAAAATTTCGATATAGGTGATACCATTACGGATTATGAAAATCCTGAACCTTTAAAAACTATTGCCATTGATGAACCTACCATGAGTATGACTTTCACCATTAACGATTCACCTTTTTACGGGAAAGAGGGAAAGTTTGTCACATCAAGGCATATTAAAGAAAGGCTTGAAAGGGAACTTGAAAAAAATCTTGCTTTGCGCATTAAACCCGGTGATACGGCTGATAAATTTATTGTTTACGGGCGTGGCGTCTTGCATTTGTCTATACTTATAGAAACTATGCGCCGGGAAGGATATGAGCTGCAGGTGGGTCAGCCCCAGGTATTGATTAAAACCATAGATCATGAACCCCATGAGCCCATTGAAACTTTGTTTATTGATCTTCCTGACGAAGTATCCGGACGGGCCATCGATTTTGTTACGCAACGAAAAGGTACAATGCTAAACATGGAGCGGAAAGAAGACAGGGTTCACCTGGAATTTGATATTCCCTCGAGAGGAATTATTGGTTTGCGTAATGTGTTGTTAACTGCTACGGCGGGGGAAGCAGTGATGAATCATCGCTTTAAAGCTTATGAGCCATACCGCGGCGAGATAGAGAAAAGGATCAATGGTTCCCTCATTGCTATGGAACCAGGGGTAGCATTTGCTTATGCCCTGGATAAATTACAGGACAGGGGCCGGTTTTTTATTGCCCCCATGGAGCCGGTTTATACGGGTCAGGTAGTAGGTGAGAATAACCGGGCAGGCGATCTGGTGGTGAATGTTACAAAATCAAAAAAGCTCACCAATATGCGGGCATCCGGTGCCGACGATAAAGCCCGGCTGGCTCCGCCCATAAAGTTTAGCCTGGAAGAAGCTTTGGAATACATTCAGGAGGATGAATACGTTGAAGTAACACCCAAATCATTACGTTTGCGCAAAATTTATCTGGACGAGAACGACCGGAAGCGCAAAAAAATGAAAGAGAATGACTAACTTTATCCTCAGTTTTTAAACACCTTGCTGTAAATAAAACAATAAAGTTGAAAACGATTACCCTGCACATTCATTTGCATGCAACACCTGAGGAAGTCTATCTGGCACTGACCAATCCGTTTACCCTTGAACTCTGGACGGGCAGCAAAGCTGAAATGACTACAGAACCCGGCAGTGAATTCAGCCTGTGGGAGGGAGATATCTCCGGAAAAAATCTGGAGTTCAGGGAAAATGAAAAAATAGTGCAGCAATGGTATTTTGGTGAGCAGGAAGAGCCTTCTATTGTAACACTCGAAATAAATGAAGGCAAAACCGGAACAAATATAGACCTTCTGCACACAAATGTGCCTGACGAAGATTTTGAAGACATCAAGTACGGCTGGAAAAATTATTATTT
This sequence comes from Bacteroidales bacterium, assembly GCA_041641575.1. Classification (GTDB taxonomy): domain Bacteria; phylum Bacteroidota; class Bacteroidia; order Bacteroidales; family JBEPYD01; genus JBEPYD01. The sequence goes on along the minus strand of JBEPYD010000274.1, from coordinate 2,738 downwards.
TGGGGGACTGAAAGCCTTTTTCAATTAGGCATCCTTATTCATCTACGGTTATTTCATAGGTAAATCATAAATTATCCTTCTTTTAAAGAAGCAGGTGGTTATTTTGATGGACCTTATTTTACCATCTCCTTCAATAGCTCAATCCTGATACTCCTTCTATATCATAGCTTTAAAATGCAACTATTCAGTGTTTTATAATTCAAAACAAAGCCTTTTCACATTCTTTAAGAAAAAAGATTTGTTACTCCTGTAACTTTTAGTAGAGGGTGATCGTCCTACGACTAAATTTTAAATGAGCAGAATTTATTAACGATTAAAAATCTTTTATTATGAAAACTTTACAAACATTAATGGCAGCATGTTTGATATACATCACACCTGTATTATATGCACAAGAACCCGATACACTACAGTCTGAAAACAAAGAAGTGGTAGTAGAAAAAGAGGTGGAAGTGGAAATAAAGGAGGAAACCGAAGTATATAAAGCACGGAAAGCCCCCCAAAAGAATATTGCTGTAGAAGAAAATGGCGATACAACATACATTAAACTTGGCAAGCGCGACATCACCATTGTAGATGAAGGAGACGACACCACCATTAAAGTTTATGATGATGATGTAGAAAAAGAAACCAAATCTGTGGTGTTTGTTCCGGAGCGCTCAGATTTTAAAGGGCATTGGGCCGGACTGGAATTAGGCGTAAATGACTTTTTAGACAGCGATTATTCCATGAACCGTACGGCTGAAAACGAATTCATGAACATGCGTACAAGCCGTTCATGGAATATAAACCTAAACTTTTTACAATACAGCCTTGGTTTAATCAAAGACCGTGTGGGACTTGTTACCGGAATGGGCATTGAATTCAGTAATTATCATTTTACCAATAACAATTCTATTGTAGTTGATGAACAATCAGGCCAAATTGCACCAAATGATTATTATGATGTTCAAAACATTGAACCGGATAAAAACAAGTTTATGACCACCTACCTTACCGTTCCACTGCTGGTGGAAGCCCAGGTGCTTAACGGAAGCCGCTCAGACCGGATACACATAAGTGCCGGTGTAATTGGCGGACTTAAAATAGGTTCATCCACAAAAGTTGTGTATCGTGAAGACGGTTCTAAACTGAAAGACAAGGAACGCGATGATTATAACCTGAATGCCCTCAGATATGGGCTTACAGCGCGCATCGGTTATGAATTTCTCAATCTTTACGCCAATTATTACCCTACCCCTCTTTTTGAAGATGGCAAAGGCCCTGAATTATATCCTTTTGCATTGGGTATTGTGCTGGCATTTTAATCCTTTTTAAGAATATAAATGAACCCCGGAAGATAAAAATTCCGGGGTTTTTTATTGCATATTGAATAAGTTTGATGCTTTACGTGCGATGGCTTCAAGATTGATATCATTCATGCATTTAAAGTGCCGTTTGGGGCATTTTTTATATCCAATCTTGGAACAAGGACGGCATGAAAGGTCGTTAACCTGAAATATTTCCGAAGACTTTCCAGGTAAATATGGATACATCCCAAATTCAGGTACTGTATTTCCCCAAACAGAGAGGATATCTTTTTTAAAAGCAGCAGCAATATGCATCAAGCCAGTATCGTGTGAAATGATAAGTTTTGCTTGTTTTACCAGTGAAGCAGACTGGTGCAAACTATATTTACCACAAGCATTGTAGGTGATTAGCGGGTTTACTTTTGATATTTCTTCGGCCAGTTCAACATCAGAAGGCCCACCCAGAAGCACTACGGGTTTTTGCATCATTTTAACCAATTCAGTTAGCTTTTCCAGGGGCAATCTTTTTGTAGCATGGGCCGCACCAACAACAAGACCGATATAATTTTGCTGGAAAGCAGGTGGAAGCGAAGATATATCAACCTCCTGGTCTTCAGGAATAAAATAGTCAAGTCCTTTGCTGTCATTTTTAATATCAAATAAATCAAGTGTTTGCAAATACCTGTCAACAATATGAATATCGGGAAGCCGGTTGATTTTAAAGTTTGTAAACAGCCATTTTTGAATGTTAAGTTTGTCAAAAGAAAAAGCTACAAAAGGCAATTTTTGCTTTATGCGATAGCTTCTGAGATTTTTCTGCAAATCAATAACATACGTGATATATTCCTTTTTTAAGTCATCGATGACTGCAGTGAGATCATCGTCAAACACATGCACTTTATCAATGTAGGGATTGGATTCAGGTATGCTTTTAAAAGCCTTTTTTACAAGGTAATGAATTTCTGCATCAGGAAGTTGCTTTTTAAGGCACCTTACTGCCGGCGTGGTAAGCACAATATCCCCAATGGAACTAAACCGAATAAATAAAAATTTAATCTTCACAACGAATTTTCTTCTATTGGAAAACAAAAGTAAGACTATCGAAAGAAGAACGCTGTTAAAACCATAAAAATTTTTACCTGAATTTATTTAAAAACATGGTTAGGGAAAGCCAGTATTCATCGCTTACGGGATCAGAATTCCAAAGGCTGCGGGCACCATGTGAGCCACCAAATTCTTTTGGATAAAAAAAGGTGATAAATATATCATCAATTGTGCTGATAAGATGGGAAACATAATCCCTTTCATTTGTTGCACAACCTACAAAAACAGGTACTTCAATAAAATCGATAGAGTCTCTTACCTGAAACAATGGTGTGAAAAATTCTCCCGGACTCAATGCAATAATGCCTTTGATCCGATTATCTGAAGAGCCAATCATCAGGCTGA
>JBEPYD010000273.1:0-5984 GCA_041641575.1 Bacteroidales bacterium | reverse complement strand
TTTCGGTGCTTTTATCACTTTCTGTTTCAAAAAAAACTATGACGGGTGCGGTGCTGTATGCGGAAAAAGTGGATCAGAACCGGGCAATGGTTTCTGAAAAAGCTGACAATCTCTACCGCAAAATACTGACAGCGCATCCTGAAAAGAAAAACAAATGGAAGGAAATTCACGAGCAAGTATCAGCACTGAACGAGGAAATTCAGTCTTTAAAAAAGCAGATAATACTCGCAGAAAATAAGGATAATGTTGCTCATATTTCTGCAGATGGCAAGGTTGATTTCCGGCAGTTGCACTTGCTCAACCGTGGTGCTACAAATGAAATGTTGCTAAAACAAAGAAAGCTGAACGCGCTCAAAACCGGAATAGATGATTTGCGTTCTAAAATGGAAGGGATGAATCAGTTAAGTTCACCAGCAAAAGAGGCTATTGGGCTTTTACTCTCAACAGAAGATGTGGCAGGAAGCCACAACCAAAAAATTCCCTGGGAATATTTTTTAACAGTACGCACAGAGCTTATATGGTCCGTTCAGATGCTTACCCAGTTACAGGAAAATATAAAACTTGCTGAGGTAATTATCTGGCAGGATATCATTCTCAGTCAAAACCACGCACCTTCAGAAATAAAGGTGGAAAATTTTAAGTCTCCTGAACCATCTTCACATGGTTTTATAAGGTCTTCGGCATTGGCCGGAGGCCTTATTTCTTTAACCTGGGCAATTTTAGGGGGTTTTTAAATGAAACCCAACGAATAAAGCATGTATTCGATGCAAATATTACACGATTGAGGAAGCTTCTGAAGTAGTAGCTTAATAATCAATGTCAGGACTTTTAGCTGTGGTTGGCTACGTTCATAAGAAACTATTGGCAAATCAAGGAATTTCGTGTATTCGTGGTTATAAAATTTCATCACTTCGTGAGCACCAGTCTTCAATAGCGCAAGTCTTTTTGACTTGTGCCATGTTTCCTTTTCAACATATATTTAATATATCCAAACATGCTTCACGGGTATATCCGGTATTGAGTTGATTTTCTTATGGTTATTTTTGGCAGACTTGCGCTATGCGGGAGCTTGTAATTAGTTCTTTTTGTAACAAGTGTATTTAAGAATCTTATAAACAATATTAATAAATGTCTCAATTAATCTTGGATCATTAACTTTAAATGTAGCGACATTTTTTTTATCTTCATAAATTGATAAATATTTTATTATTTTCAATTTTTTATATGTTTCTTGATTCGATTTAATGTTGATTCTTGGGAATTGGTTATGAACTAATTTATTTCTCAAAGCTGCATGTGCAAAAATTTGATCCCATTCATTACTAATGGGGTCAAAATCGACACCATGTTTAGATAAGTATTCTTTATACTTTTCAATATTATTTCTTCCTGAGATGCGTTTAATCCTAATTGAATGAGTTGCTTCCAATAATTCACATAGGAATAATAGCCGTGTTTCAAAAAAGAGAGGATTGTGATTAGAATTGAATTATAAAAAAGATTCAATGTGTTTAATTTACTATTATAATCAAAATAATCGACATCGCTAAATACGACGACATTATCGGTTATAAAATCATTATTCATCTCTTTTTCCATTTTAATTACATCATCTTTAAGAATACTTATGGCGCTATTTTGAGCGTATTTGTAAAATCCTCTTAGAGATTCTATGTCATTATGTAAACCCGCTGGAAATAATTCATTTAATTTGGAGAATTCTTTAAATCTGAACGATTTTGTACCCATTTTTATTTGCTTTCGATTAATAGTTGTTTCTCAAATTCATTTTATATGAAAAATTTCATGTATTTTTTTAAATTAATATTTAATTATACATTTGTTAAAAATAGGAATAAAAATCTTAGTTAAATGTAATGGAATCAGAATTTTGGCTATCCCCTTTCGGGAAATTATTGAGATGGGTATTATTTTTACCAATTTCAATAATTTCTGCTTTTATTGTTGCCTTATTTGCATTCGCAATTAATTATGTTCAATCTATCTTCACAGGTGACGATATAATGTGGGCTTATTTTGCTGGAGCTTTATTTTCTCAGCTTGCATTATTATATGTAGCTTGGTATATTCTTCCAAGTCAGAAAGAAATTATTTTATTTGTTTTATTTGGATTAAGGTTGTTATTTTCATTTCTTTGGTTTGTAGAGCCTTCGGCTTCCCCTTTGTCAATTGGAGGATTAATTTTTCAAGAAATTCTCGTTTTAGGATCAAGTTTTGTTTTAATAAGATCCCTCTTAGAAAAAGATAAGAATAATATTATTGATTAACTTAATAGTTTTTCAAAACACCTAAAACCAAATGTTTTTTACCCAAAAATCTTAATTTAGCATAACAAAATGTTGTGCTGATGAAGTTGTCTGATATTGCCATCCCCACCCTTATTCTTGACGAGGTAAAATGCCGCCGCAATATAAAGCGCATGGCAAAAAAAGCCCGTAAACATAAAGTAAAATTCCGCCCGCATTTCAAAACGCATCAATCTCTTGAAATAGGCCGCTGGTTTAAAGAAGAAGGGGTAACGTCCGTTACAGTATCCTCATTGCTGATGGCAGAATATTTCTCCGCAGAATGGGATGACATTACTGTTGCCTTCCCTCTAAATCCACGCGAAATTGACCGGTTAAATGCCCTTGCCGGGAAAATTAAAATAAATGTTTTAATAGAAGCATCAGAAGTAGTTGATTTCATCAATGAAAAACTGAAAACACCTGTAGGTTTCTTTATCAAAATTGATACCGGCAGCCACCGCACCGGTCTGCAAGCCGATGATTATAAAACGATTGATGAGATTCTTAGCCTGACATCAACCTGTTCGATGTTGCATTTTAAAGGATTTCTTTCTCATGCCGGGCATACCTACCAGGCAGAAAATAAGCGGGAAATCCTGAACATACACCAGCGGGAACTGCAGCAGATGCAAGCGCTGAAAGATCATTATGCAAGTCAATGGCCTGAACTTATTCTTTCTGTGGGTGATACACCCTCTTGCAGCATCGCTGATGATTTTAAAGTTATGGATGAAATCCGTCCGGGCAATTTTGTGTTTTATGATCTGATGCAATGGCAGCTGGGCGCATGCCAGTCAGAAGATATTGCCGTTGCCGTGGCTTGCCCCGTGGTTGCTCTCCATCCTCAACGCAATGAAATGGTGGTCTATGGTGGGGCCGTTCATCTTTCAAAAGATAGATTAGAAACGCAAGGACGTTCCTTTGGTTGTGTTCTATCCTTTTCCGAAGAAGGATGGGGAGACCCCACTGATGAGGTTTGTGTTACCCGTTTATCACAGGAGCACGGCATTATTTCTCTGCCGGAATCTCATTTAAAAAAATTCAGGATTGGTGATTTGGTATACATTCTGCCTGTTCACTCCTGCCTTACAGCAGATATGTATAACCATTACCTTTCCACTTCAGGAAAACAGATAAAAAAGACAAGATCGATCTGAAGCCCTCCCTTTCGTCAGGAATTTTTAATCTCATTAAAAATTCATAGATTAGAGTTTTCATAAATACATTGATGAAGATGATGAAAGACTTTAGTGGATTACAAAAATTATTTTTGGCTGCCATTTCCCCGGCTTTTATACTTGGTGGCTGCCAGGAGAAGACGGAAGAAGAGCCTTTAAATGTACTATGGATTATTGCAGATGATTTTTCACCCGATGCCGGCTGCTATGGGAATACGCTGGTGAAAACCCCTCATATTGATCAGCTGGCTGAGAAAGGTGTGAAATATACAAATGCTTTTGCAACCAATCCGGTTTGCTCACCCAGCCGCTCTGCATTTTACACGGGCATGTACCAGACAACCATTGGCGCGCACCAGCACCGTACTGAAAACAGACCAGAACTCCCGGAAGGGATAGAAGTCATTACTGAATATTTTGAAGAGGCCGGGTATTTCACCAGCAATGGTAATGGCTTTCCGGAAAGTAAACCGGGAAAAACAGATTTTAACTTCCGTGCCGACAGTATTTTTGACGGATCTGACTGGAGCCAGCGGGCGGAAGGTCAACCTTTCTTTGCTACGGTACAGATTCATTATCCTCACCGCTCATTTGAATCTGATTCTGCCAACCCTGTTGATCCCGCCAAAGTAAATTTACCTCCTTATTATCCTGATCATCCGGTCAGTCGCAAAGACTGGGCACTGTATCTGGAAAGTGTGCAGCTTTTAGATGAGCGGTTGGGCCAAATACTTCAGCGCATAGATGAAGAAGGTCTGGAAGATAATACCATAGTTGTGTTTTTTGCCGATCAGGGTCGTCCACACCTGAGAGCCAAGCAATGGTTGTACGATGCCGGTATCCATGTACCACTTATTATCCGTTTTCCGGGAGAAAAACATGCTGGAAAGGTGAATGAAAAACTGGTCAGCTTAATTGACCTGGCCCCTGCATCGCTAAACTATGCCGGAATTCAGATACCTGAACATTTGCAGGGAATCGATTTTTTAAATGATACGCTAATGCGGAATTATATTTATGCCGCACGTAACCGCACCGATGCCGTGGTTGATCATATCCGGTGTGTGCGCGGAGAGCGATATAAATACATCAGAAATTACATGCCTGAGATGCCTTACATGCAGTTTGGCCATTACAAAGCCTACAGATACCCCATGTGGGCATTGATGCACGTTTTAAACCAAAGGGATTCATTAACCACTGAGCAAGCTTTATACATGGCGCCTGAAAAACCTGCCATTGAGTTTTATGATACCTTTGAAGACCCCTATGAGATAAACAACCTTGCTTTTAACCCAAATTATAAAGATATTAAAGATAAAATGACAATTGCCCTTAATGAATGGGAGCTGCAAACCAATGACCCGGGCAGCATGGATCCGGATAACTATCAGGAATTATTGCAACGCCGTAAGGAAAAGTATGGTGAACGCTGGGCAAAACGAGGATTTGATGCCGATAGTATTGATATTGAGGCTTATTTGCACTGGTGGGAAAATGAACTTGGAATAAATCGTGGGAAATAATTCATATTTATGATATGATAAAAAAATATTTGTACCTCATCAGCTTCACCATCATTTTTGTTTTTAGCAAATGTAGCCCTGACGCATCCGAGAAATATAAATCTTATGAAAGAAATCCGGAATATATGGAAGATCTGACATCGGCTGAAAAGGATTATTATAATGCCTATAATCAGGTAATGGATTTATGGAATGTTTCCTACGATGATTTATATATTCCCACAAGCTTTGGTACTGCACATGTAATTGTGTCGGGAGCAGCGAATAAACCTCCATTGGTGTTACTGCATGGCATGAATGCAAGTTCCGCCATGTGGTATCCGAACATTGAAACCCTTTCTGAATCCTTTCAGGTTTTTGCCATCGACCTGATTACAGAACCAGGTAAATCTAATGCCAGCCAGAAAATTGAAAATACAGAAACGATTATTAAATGGTATGATGAGGTTTTCAAAAAACTTCAGTTGCAGCATTTTCAAATTATAGGTGCATCCCGTGGTGGGTGGCTTGCAGTGAAACTGGCCCTGGCGTATCCTGAAAAGATTAAAAGTATGGTGCTCCTAAGTCCTGCACAGACTTTTATCTGGATCCAACCTGGCACGGCTTTATTTTCAAATATTATTTTTGAAATAGCACCTACTGAGAAAAGATTGGCAAAAGTTTTGGATAAAATGTCGGCTCGTGTTGATAAGATATCGCCAGCGTTTAAGGATTTATTTTACCAGGCTACGAAAAGAAGTTCTTTAGATGATATATTATTAGAGATGCAACCCTTCAGTGATGATACCCTTCAATCCATAAACATGCCTGTAATGCTCCTTATTGGGGATGAAGACATCATTAATAACGAAAGAAGTATAGAAATAGCCAGAGAAAATATCACCAACCTCGAAGCAAGGATTATTAGTGATGCAGGTCATTTTCTGTCATTCGATCAGGCGGACAGGGTAAATGAATTAATGGTTTCATTC
>JBEPYD010000272.1:0-5986 GCA_041641575.1 Bacteroidales bacterium | reverse complement strand
TGAGGGTGAAGCAGATATGGTGCTGGGGCAACCTTCAGAAACATTTATGGATCATCGGTACAATCCTTTTCGCGGGCTTACAGGCGAAAGAGCCATCCTGAAAAAGGAATTAATGCCCATTCTTGACGAATTCAGAGAAATAGCCTTTGGTGTTGAAACATATATTAACCTATACTTCCGGGCCCATGGAAAGAAAATAGTTTTTACGCTTCTTGAAGGACTAAATCATCCGACCAAATATAAAAAAACCAGCTTAATTAAAGCCACTACCGAATTTTTGAGTGAAGGCCAGGAGATTGCACAAACCTACATCGATAATTATGATTTGATAACAAAGCGTATTGAGCTGTCTTTTGATGAGCAGAATACTGCATTAAAAGAACGCCTGCGAAGGTTGCAAAACGAAATTAATACCAGATTCCGGGTTTTTATGAAAGGTTCTGACCAGGATAATAATTCCGGAAACTGAAATTAAGCAGCAAATGGGTAAAAAAGCAATAATGACACAGGGAGGCGGGGTATGAGCGCGGTTTCTCTAAACAAGAAGCAAATCCTTCAATCTGCTTTGTTTTTAGGTATAGGAATAGTGCTGTTCTGGTGGGTTTACAGGGATATGGATCTGGAGAAGTTTTACACTTCATTGGATGAGTTGAATTATACATGGATAATTGTTTCTATTCTGTTGAATTTACTGAGCCAATTGTTTATTGCATTGCGGTGGAAAATGCTTATTACTCCTATGAATTACAACCCCAGACTTGTCAACCTTTACCTGGCTGTACTTATTCTTAGTTTTACAAATATTGTAATTCCCCGTGGCGGCGAAATTGCGCGCGGGGGTGTAGTGTCAAAATACGATAACATTCCTTTTTCAAAATTGCTGGGAACTGTAGTGGTAGAGCGAATTACCGATTTAACTGCGCTCCTGATTCTTTTTGGGGTTCTTCTTACCTGGCAATACGACCGCATTGTGGCATTGCTCGATTCATCTGCATTTGATATTGATTTTCAGTATGTTTCCTCAAAATACCTTACCGGAATTGTCATTGCATCAGTGGTATTGCTGCTTGTTTTTATTGCATATAGGTTGGGTTTTTTTAAGAAGTTTAAACGTAAAATATTAAAACTAAAACAGGAATTTACCGAAGGAATAAAAGCCATTTTAGGTGTAAAGCATACAGGCAGATATATATTTTATACTTTTTTAATATACTTTTTATGGCTTGCTATGTTGTATGTTGTATTTTTTGCTTATGAACCTACCCGTAATCTTGGGTTTGGTGCGGCAGCTTTCACCTTCGGATTGTCTACCTTTGCTTTTTTACTGCCCATACAAGCGGGTATTGGAGCATGGCACTTCGTGGTTATCCAGTGCCTGCTGCTTTTAGGTATACCTGAAGAGGCGGGAATGGTTTTTGCCCTCGTGGCACATTCTTTCACCAACCTTATTTTTTTAATAATTGGTGCCATAGCTTTTGCTTTGTTTCCACTTTTAAACAGCAACAAAACAGCATCCGGAACTATTTCTCAATAAAACCAGCGCTTTAATCCTTATCAGGTTCTTTTGCTGAGAGCATTTGGTAATCCTGCACAGCCATATCGCCCACTTTTGTGATCCATTTTTCACGCATTTCAGGTTCACTTGTTCGCAACGGCTGAAATACATCAATTGTTACTGGTTTTATACCGCAAAACTCCAGTATATTTTTCTTCATTGAGTTATGGCCGGGCTGACCAAATACCTTTTCATAGAACCAACCGGGGGTATCCATGGTTACAATTAACCTTGCTGACCTGCCCTTGAGCAGCTTATCCCAGTAAACTGTGCCTTTTCTGTATTTGAAGGCAAACCCGGGAAGAAAGGTGCGATCGATAAAGCCTTTTAGGAGGGCAGGGTAGGTGCCCCACCAATTTGGATATAAAAGCACAATATGTTGTGCATTTTTTATTTCCTCCTGCGCTTTAACCAAATCAGGTTCGAGCGGCAGGGGTTTACGATAGCCATGGATTAAGTTGGGTTGAAATTCTAAGTCTCTGAGGGCAATCATCCTTGTTTTACATCCTGCAGCGAGGCTTTGTTCATAATATCTTTCAGCAAGCACGCGTATATAACTTTCTTCGTCGGGATGACAATCAATTACTAATACATTGTGTTTCATCATTCTTCGTATTTCCCTTCGTCAACAGGATAGCATTTTTCAGCAAACCCGTATCAATGCAATATTTTGTAGTTTAAACATCTTCAATTCCGAGAATGTTCAGTTATTTAATTGTGCAGTAAGCAATGATAACCTTATCTTTACAAAAAAATACTGGAGCATGAGCAGTGAGTTTACACCGGATAAGGAATTTCTTCTTAAAATGGCCAACACAAAAATGCCTTATGGACGCTTCAAAAACAGGTATTTGGTTGATTTGCCTGAACCTTATCTCGTTTGGTTCAGCCAGCAAGGATTTCCACAGGGTGAACTGGGGCGGATGTTAGCTTCCATGCATGAAATAAAGGTGAACGGCCTCGAATACCTCATCAGACCACTCATTCAAAAGCAATAGTATTCATTCAAAATAAGCCTTAGAGTAACTGCCAAAAATCCTGTTATTTACCTAGTTCTATCGTTCCTTCACCAATTTCTGCAATATAAAAATCTGCAGTAAGACCGGTATCCTTGTTATATCCTTTTCCTACATTTTCACGAAATTTCTCAATTTCATCCTTATGCACCAGGCTTACCGTGCATCCACCAAATCCGGCGCCTGTCATCCGCGATCCTAATACTCCACTTTGCCGGCGGGCATTGTCCACCATGGCATCCAGCTCATTTCCGGTTACTTCATAGTCATCGCGCAGTGAATCATGTGATTCATTCATTAATGTACCAAATTCTTCAAGGTTTCCACCTTTTAATGCTTTAATTGCTTTAAGTACACGTGCATTTTCAGATATTACATGATGTGCACGCCTGCGGACAACAGGTTCTTTTATGCTATCAGATATTTTTACAAACTCATCAAGGCTAAGGTCGCTTAAATATTTTATGGGTTTGACAGTACTTAAATTCTCTACAGCTGTATCGCATTCACTCCTGCGCTCATTATATTTTGAATCCGCCAGTCCGCGACGTTTATTTGTATTTGAAATCACCAGCATATAGTCTTTTAATTTGGCAGGTACATGCTCATAATCCAGCGTTTCACAATTTAAGAATAAAGCATGTTCAGCTTTCCCCATTCCTACTGCAAACTGATCCATGATGCCACAATTTACACCAACAAATTCGTTTTCAGCTTTTTGAGAAAGTTTTACCAGGTCAATCATATCCAGTCCAAGGCTATACAGTTGATTAAGCGCAAAGGCTGTTACAAGTTCTACCGAAGCAGAAGAGGAAAGCCCTGCACCATTAGGTATATTACCTGAAAAGTACAGGTCCATTCCCTCTGGTGATAATCCGTTTTTCTTCAGTTGCTCAATAACCCCCAATGGATAATTCACCCATTCAGAATCCTGTTTTTCTCCTAGTTTATCAAGGGGTATGCTTGTGGCATACGTAAAATTTTCCGAAAGGAAATTTACATGTTCTTCATCATTTTTCTGGATAACCAGGTAAGTTCCATAGCTCAGTGAGCAGGGAAATACATATCCGCCATTATAATCTGTATGTTCACCGATTAGATTTACCCTTCCGGGCGAAAAAAAAACCCTTTCCGTTCCGGGTGCACTGTTATACTTTTTTCTGAACTTTTCCAAAAGGTTTTCTGTCATCTGGTTTAATTTAAATATTAAAAAGCTGCTAAATTATTTAAAAATTAACTGATGGCAAAATATACCTCTGCTGAAACCCTTTTTTAAAGGCTTTTTGGGCTAAGGGAAAACCATTCGTTATAGAGAGTAATTGATAACTTTACTTATATTTGCGGATATTTTCAAATGTATGGCTTAAACTCAATGAATAAAAGCTACGATAAAACTTCAACGTGGATTCTCATCAGAAAAAACGCAGCTTTTTTCTATCCTTATGCGATTACCCTTATCATCGCTCTGGGTATTTTACTGCGCTTTAAAAAAGACACCATTCATCTATATCTAAACCAATTAAATACGCCTTTTCAGGATGTTTTTTTTGCTTATTTTACCTGGCTCGGGGATGGCATTTTTGCCGTAATTGTGGCGCTCATTATCTTTCTGTTCCGTTTCAGGTATGGCATCATGCTTTTTTTCGGATTCACTTTGTCTGGAATAATGGTTCAGATTATGAAAAAGTGGATATTTGTTAATCATATCCGCCCATACCGATATTTTGGAGATGAAGTATCTCTTCACCTGATTGAAGGCGCCAAATTATACAAAAACAATAGTTTTCCGTCCGGCCATACTACTACAGCATTTGCACTGTTTTTAGGTATCGCACTGTTTTCAAATAACAAATGGATTAAAATCCTTTGTTTAATCATCGCCTGGTTGGTGGGGTATTCAAGGGTATATCTTTCACAGCATTTCCTGGTGGATATAACAGCCGGATCTTTATTGGGTATATTCTTTTCTATGCTGGCCTATCATTTTGTTATGCGCAGCAATAAACAATGGTTAGATAAGTCAATAATAAAATTGTGAAAAAGTTTCTTTCTTTTAAGTACGAGTTTGCAATAGCCTTTTTTGCTGCACTACTGTTTATCCCTTTTTTAGGGCAGGTGCATTTGTTTGATTGGGATGAAATAAATTTTGCTGAATCAGCCCGGGAAATGATTGTTACCGGAGATTACTTAACAGTACGAATCAATTACGAAGCCTTTTGGGAGAAGCCCCCGTTTTTTGTATGGCTTCAGGTGCTCAGCATGAAAATTTTTGGTGTCAATGAATTTGCAGCACGGTTTCCCAATGCTATTTGTGGTATTGTTACCTTACTTGTATTATTCAGAATAGGCAAAAAACTAAAAAATGTATCTTTTGGCCTTATCTGGACACTTGTTTTCGCAGGTAGTATTTTGCCATTTTTTTATTTTAAATCAGGTATTATTGATCCGTGGTTCAATCTTTTTATTTTCCTCGGATTATATTTTCTTATCATCTATACCAAAAGCGGCCAAAAGGGAATGAAGGGAAGCAATATGGCCCTGGCAGCTTTTTTCATTGGAATGGCTGTACTGACCAAAGGACCGGTTGCGTTGCTTGTTTTTCTTTTATGTGCAGGTGTTTATTTGTTGTTAAAACGATTCCGTGTGGCATTTAAATGGTCACACATCGGACTTTTTGCCATCATCTTTATTTTAACCGGCGGTTTTTGGTTCATATTGCAGGCTTTATCAGGTAATTTCCAGATACTGGTAGATTTTATTGTTTACCAGATAAGGCTTTTCAAAACCCAGGATGCAGGCCATGGCGGTTTTTTCCTTTATCATTTTGTAGTGATATTTTTTGGGGTTTTTCCGGCTTCAGTTTTCATGATCGGGGGCTTCAAACGACGGGGAGATTACGATCCGCAAATGAATCATTTCCGTATTTGGATGATTATTCTATTTTGGGTTGTACTTATATTATTTACCATAGTAAGAACCAAAATTGTACATTATTCATCGCTGACATACTTTCCTGTTAGTTTTATCGCGGCTTTCTATATTCATAAAATATGGATGAACTATCATCATTATAAAAGATGGGTTTCAGTATTGTTGGTTTTCGCAGGGTTTGTACCGGCACTACTTGTAACAATGTTACCTTTTATTGGCAGGTATAAGCAATACATCATAGATAAAAACTGGATAAAAGATCCCTTTGCAGTAGGAAATCTGCAGGCTGATGTAAGCTGGAGCGGCTTTGAAAGCCTCATCGGGATATTTCTTATGGTATGTATAATTGCCTTTTTAATGATGATCAGGAGAGAAAAACACCGCCAGGCAATAGTGGTTTTATTCGCTGGAACGCTCATCTTCACCTTCCTCACCATTGTGATCATAACCCCAAAAATTGAAAAATACTCACAGCATGCTGCCA
>JBEPYD010000271.1:4652-6028 GCA_041641575.1 Bacteroidales bacterium | reverse complement strand
GTAGTCCAGCAGATGTTGCATCAGTACTCAGAAAGAAGCTTGCATTTCCTTCCCCGTCACTATCTGCAAAGAATTTGTAATTTCCGGTTACCGGTGGAATTATATATCCCCACATTTTACCCCAGAAAAGATTCAGGTTAGGATCATCGGGTTGGTACGTTTCATCTATAAGTACAGGATAACCATCTTTCATGGTAGCGTCTGTATTATAAGGCATGGGCTGCCATTGTTGAACATCGGTAGCACCATAATAAGCTCCAAATGTATTGTAGATACCAAGGGGTATATGTAATTGAAGTTCAAAAGGATCATTTCCGGCAGTTTGATCCGGCTCATCAATTACGCTTACGGTAACGGCTGCATTTCCGGTAATTCCAAGATCTTTAAAATAAAGTATGGCAAAGTTGTCCCCGGTATTATATACCAGTGAGTCTACTGTAATCATGTTTGTGGAATCAACTGTGTAATCAAAAGTCAGCTCCTGTTCCACATCCGGATCTCCGTCATCTACATTTGGAATAATAACATAATGCTGATTTCCTGCACCTACATTGATGTGAGGATAGGAGGGTATTCCAAAGGTAGCAAGGTCATTTACACCGGGTGTATTGTCAATAAACTGGGCAACAAAAACAATTTCTTTGGTGTCTTCCTCATCGCTGTATACTTTGCCACGGTCGTCCTGCAACTGAACAGTAATGGTGGCTGCACCGTTGGCTAACGGGGTATATTCCACAAGTGCAGTACCGGCAACATCATCGTAGCTAACGTTAATATTTGCATCAGGTACAACTGCCTGGTTGCTGCTGGTAGCAGTAATGGTTATGTTTTCATCTCTTTCTGGGTTGCCATCTGTGATGCCTGTAATTAGTAAGCTTTGTGTGCCGTCATTCACATCCGTTTTTGCAGGGTTTGATATAGGATCCGCTTCAGGAGCGTTGTTGGCATAAGCGTCATAACCCAGTCTCAGATCATCAATACGTATATCGGTGAATACCGTTTCAGTTGTTCTGTCTGCCTGGAATACAAGATGTTTAATCAGGTATGGATTAATTCCATCCAGATCATTGTCGAAATTCCAGATTATTTCCTGGTAACCGGCTCCTCCCTGTATGGCTTCATCAAGTTCATTGGTAGCAACAGAAAAGTTTCCGTCAGGTTCTGGGGCATCAACATCCTGAAGGCGAAGCCCGAAATCTGCAATATTTTGTGCAGAACTGACTCTTAACCGCACATCTGTACCGGGTAGCCCGAGATTTAATGAATCAGGCAGGGTGTAGCGTATCCAGTGATTTATGGTGCTCGATTTTGTTATTTTTAAAATACTATCGTTTGCATCCTCCGGATTTACAATCAGATCAGATCGGAAGAGCACA
>JBEPYD010000271.1:0-4642 GCA_041641575.1 Bacteroidales bacterium | reverse complement strand
TGTGCTCTTCCGATCTTTTTGTAAATGCGGTAATTCCAGCATTTTGATTTATAATAATTGTATACGTTTTTTCCGTTCCGTCCTGAGCTGTAACAGTAACTGCAGGTGGAGCAGTAATATCAATATTACTTCCTGAATTTACATCTGTAGTTGCAAATAGATCAACAGTAAATGAAAAAGGAACTTCTGCAGGCATCCCCTCATAGGCATCAAATGTGATGGTATTTGCTGTATTATCTACAGTTCCTGCAACGGTACCGAAATCATATTCAAGGGTAGGATTCCACAAGGTATCTGCAGTTCTTGCAGGGAGCAAATTAACTGTGGTGGTATAGTCTACAGTAGATGCATCTTCCAGTGTGGCAGTGTATACCACGGGTTGTGTAAAATCATTGGCAACACCGCTAGCCGGGGATAAGGTTACCCCAGGCGATACTCCTATTGTAGGTGTTATACTTGTAAGGTCAGTTCCAAATGGAACGTCAAGGTCTATGGTATTTGCATTATGATCAATAGCTCCAATTGCTACTGGAGTGATTTCTGAAAAATTAAAGTAGGTTAGAGGTGGAGCTTCAGGTGTAACATCAGCAAAGGTTACGCCTACCCGTATCTCATCAAGATAGCCATCGTCACCTCCATTATGGGGGTAAAAATGAAGGTTTTCAAAAGAAAGATCATCGCCGGCAAGGCTTGTAGTTGTGAAATCCGGAGTAGGTTCAGTGCCACCAAGAGCGGTTGGGTTTACCCAAAGGGAGGCCGTGTTACCATTTACTGCATCAAACTCAATTTTTACGACTACCAGATAAGTAGTGTTCAAGGCAAAATCAATTGTTGATGGGTAATCAACTTTATTCATGGTAATGGAAAACTTGTCCGAGCTGCTGGTTATCGCAAATGTACTATCATATGCCCAGGAAGTATTATTTGAAAGGGCTACCCGGTATTGGCCATCAAGATTCCTGGCGATAAAGCTTAAATAAAGCGTGGTGCCATCTGCTCCAATTGCACCGCTACCATTTAAATAGCCGGCAAAGGTACCGCCTGGGGTGAGATCAAATTGTCGGCCCAAATTTTTGTATGCACCTCCACCAACGAGGTGTTTGGGGGTAGAGGCAAGGCCGGGATAGGAAAAATCAAAATTCTCTATAATGTAGAAGCCTGGCTCATTGGATTGAGCATCCCAGGTGTCACCCCAGCCAAAACCAGTGGAGAGGTCATCTACCGGAACATTGCTCTCGAGTCCCAGGTCAGTCTCAAAATCATCATGGGTGAGTAATTGCGCATGTAAGTTCCCAGAAAGGACAAGTATACATGCAACAAAAAGAATAGAAAAATTCTTCATAGTTGGTTGTGTTTTTAGTTAATAATAGTTCGCGCTGACAAATAAATGTCAGTATAAAAGTAATAAATTATTTTAAGATGTCAGCAAAGAAAAGTACTTGCGATGAACCTGGATGTCTAACAAAACATTACATATTATGATAAAACAGTTCCTTTGCTGCTGGGAAAGAATATATTGCCTGATAAGAATTAATATGCCCTTTTATTTCTCCCTTCAATAAAATTAATAAAGGAGGTGTTTACTACTTTGTTTCCTCCGGCTGTGGGATAATCACCTGTGAAGTACCAGTCGCCAAGGTCGTTGGGACATGCTTTATGGAGATTATCTACGGTCTGGTATACAATTTTTACTTTAGCATTTACGGAGGGGCTTGTTAGTAATTGCCCTATTTTATCGGAAATTTCCTGGTCAGTGAAAGGGGCGTAAATATCTTTCACATAATTTACGATTTTTTCTTTAGGAGCCTGTTCCTGCGCTTTAGATTTTTTATATACCTCATTTATTACATTTTGCTTACCTGTTTCTTTCAATAAAGCAATTGCAGCCTTAAATGCCACAAAATCTCCCAGCTTGGCCATGTCAATACCATAACAATCGGGATACCGGATCTGGGGTGATGAAGAAACCACCACTATTTTCTTAGGGCCTAACCTGTCAAGAATTTGAAGAATGCTTTGCTTAAGTGTTGTGCCGCGTACAATCGAATCATCAATGATAACCAGATTATCTTCCCCTTTTTTCAGCGTGTCGTATGTAACATCATACACATGACCAACCAAATCATTACGCCCTTTATCCTGGGCAATAAAAGTCCTGAGTTTAATATCTTTTATGGCAATTTTTTCTACCCGTGGACGCTGCATCATAATTTGCCTGAATTTTTCTGCGTCAATTTCCCGGCCAATCTCTTTTACCTGATCTATTTTTCGATGTACCATATAATCTTCAATTCCATTTATCATACCATAAAAAGCCGTTTCGGCTGTGTTAGGGATAAATGAAAAAACAGAATGTTCAAGGTCGTAATCTATGGCGTCTAGAATAGGGTTTACAAGCAGTTCTCCCAGCTTTTTTCTTTCGCGGTAAATATCTTTGTCACTGCCACGCGAAAAATATATGCGTTCAAAGGAGCAGGAACGCTTTGGCTGTGACTCCCGCACCTTTTCAAGGCTGATATCGCCACTTTTCTTAATGATAAAAGCATGTCCGGGTTTCAGCTCATGTATATCTTCGGCTGGCACATTCATCACCGTTTGAATTACGGGCCGTTCTGATGCAACTACGGCAATTTCTTCGTTATGAAAATGAAAAGCCGGACGAATGCCCCAGGGATCTCTCATTACAAACGCGTCACCATGCCCTATCATGCCTGCGATGGTATATCCGCCATCCCATTTTTTACTCGAATCTTTAAGAATATTAGCTACGTCAAGATTGTCGGCTATAAGTCCGGATATTTCTTTATTTGAATATCCCTTTTCTTTGAATGCGCGGAATTTTTTTTGGTTCTCGTTATCCAGAAAATGACCTACATTTTCAAGTACTGTTACGGTATCAGAAAAATCTTTCGGATGCTGACCCAATTCAATAAGAATTTCGAAAAGCTCATCAACATTTGTTAGGTTGAAGTTTCCGGCAAGTACAAGATTTCTCGACTTCCAGTTGTTCTGCCGCATGACAGGATGCACATTTTCTATATTATTTCCACCAAATGTACCGTAGCGCAAATGCCCCAGATAAAGCTCTGCTGCAAATGACAGATTTTTCCTTACCCATGGTACATCGTTGAGCAGCTCGGGAGATTTTTTCTCTGTTTTTTTAAACTGGTTGTATATTTTTTTGAATACATCGTTAATGGCTGAGGCTTTAACTGAGCGGGCCCTGTTAATGTATTTGCTACCTGGCTCAAGATCGAATTTTAAACTTGCCACACCAGCACCATCTTGCCCACGGTTATGCTGTTTTTCCATCAACAAATAAAGCTTTTGAAGGCCATACATCCAGGTACCGTATTTTAGCTGGTAGTATTCCAGGGGCTTCAAAAGTCTTATCATGGCAATGCCACACTCATGTTTAATTTGCTCACTCATGGGTAAAATGATTAATCGTGATGAATAATGATTTTAAGGTATGGAATTTGCCTGTACTCCTATTGTGCAGGTTAAAATAATGTATTTGAGAATTAATTGGCAATATTTGTATTGATATTATCATTTACAATAAATGCAGCTGGAAAATTCACAAGAATTCTTTGATATGCTTTGTAGGCTTCCGTTTGCGTGCGAAAATCTCCCACATAAATTTTATAGTCAGGGGTATCATATACGAGATAACTCTGGAATCCTGGATATTTTTTTAGAAACCTGGATTTCTCGCTCAGGGCATTCTGCTTTGAATTTTGTCCGGATGCGGCAAATATTCTAATCCGGTAGCCCGGGACTCCTTCTGAACGTCTGTTGGCTTTTATGTGCTTGTAGATAAGAAGGTTTATCCGCTCGTCCTGAAATATTCGTATATTCCCGGATAAATATCCTTCATCCTGGAGTTGGGTGAGAAAATCCGTATATCCATTATAAATCTCATAATCCTTATCCTGGCCAATGCCCGCCTGAAGGCCCGTTAGGAGAAAGACAAAGAGGAGTAAATATTTTATTCTTTTTAGTAACAAAGCCAATATTTTAATATCGAAATTTAATAAGTTCAGCCTGATAAGGTTGCAAAAATAACGTTTTTATTCCGATTTTCTTACCTGAAAAGCCAAAGGATTTTAAACATTCAATCTAAAGCTCGATTATATTTTTCTCATTAATTTCTACTTTTTTTGACACCAGCAGGTAACGCCCTCTTATTGTGCCTTTCATCTCCACGGTTATGGAGTCTTTTCCCATTAGTGAAAAGAAAGAGAAAAGTCCGCCGAGCAGGCTATTCATTTTTACATCGAGTACAAATTCCTGGATGCCATCAAAATTACCGGGAATTTCTGTTTTTTCCATTTCTTCCACAGTGCCAATAAAGCTGTTATTAACCCAAATGTCCATATCAATGGCTGTTAAGGTAAATTTGTACGGATTTGGATTGGTTACGGGCAAAGCAAGCTCAATGGTAACAACATTATCCTTTACACCTTTGAAATTAAAGCTTTCTGCATCGCCAACTTCAAGAGATTTAATGCCGCCACAAGAAGTTGCAAGCGCAGACATCACAATTAGTATAACAATAAAATTTATTCTGCGCATATGTTTGTTTTTTTAAAGGTATTGTTATCAATTGCGAGTTTACTGCTCCATCGCAGCCATAAGT
>JBEPYD010000270.1:0-6034 GCA_041641575.1 Bacteroidales bacterium | reverse complement strand
GGATTATTTTATTATAATCTAAACGGCCCTGCTTTTCTCCTATTTCCATTAAGCGTATTCCAAATGTAATTCCGAACAGGCGGGCTATTAAATAGTAGAAAACGATTTTAAATCTGTTTGGCTTAACATCAGTATTTGTATATTCTTTCCAAAAAGTATAGTGTTTATATTCCTCATCGGCTATACGGGTTAATAGTTCTGCGTTTTGTTCTTTTTTTATTTTTCTTGCAAGCCTTTTGTAAATATGATATTCAGTTATTTCATTCTTTTGAAATATGAGAAAATCATTTAACATTGTGCGGGTTATTTTAATATCATTCATAGTTTTTCAACTCAAACTTTATAGGCTTTAGAAATAGAAATTAGATTTTAAATAAAAATTTTATTACATCATGTAATATCTTTAAGCTGAATGAATTTTTTTGTCTTCCTGGCGTTGTGAATAGCTTTGTTTAGGGAAATTAAGCGATATGCATCGCGCATGTTCTTTTTGTGATAAGATTTGTTATTCCTTGCGCTCAGGAAATCAGTAATATTATTGTGGATGGCATTTTTATAGTCTGGTTCCTGTAAATTATTTAACACTTTGTTTGATGTTTGATCAGTGGATAAAGTAAGGATTTTGGCGTCTTTTAACCTCAGCTCACCGTTTTTGCCGATAATATGTACACTCCATGTATTACAAACTGCATATTTAAAAGGTATGGAAGAGAATAGTGCATGAAAATTTTCAGCTTTTGCAGAGATTTCAATGTGATCCGGATCAGTGGGAATTATATGCAATCCTTGATAAGCAGAACCGGTAAGCCATTGTACAAGATCAAGCATATGAAGAAGATATCCATGTAATTTTCCATTTTCAGGATTGAATAATGGATCGGCTTTATAATCTCCTATCTGAACTTTTACGGACAAGATATTTCCAAGTGCACCGTTGTGCAACATCTCTTGTGCTTTATTGCAAATGGTGAGATAACGATGAAAAGTAATTAACCCCAGCTGCAGGTTATTCTCATCAGTAAGTTGTTTGATTTTGAAAAAAATATCATGTTCGTCAGCGGGTGGTATTTCAGTTAAAATGCTGTGTCCCTCATCCAGGGCTGCCTTCGCAATATTGCCCCGCTTATCCAGAGGCACGGAAATAAGTGCCGGGTAGTTATTATTTTTATTTAGTGTATTTACTTCATCAAAGGATATAGAGGAAAAATACCTTGCTACATTTTGGTAGAAATCTGTAGATTTTTTGCTTCCGTATATTAAAATATGATGTTTTTCCTGTGGACTGTTGCACCCTTTTAGCAAAAATCCTCCGACAGAAGGCAGCATTCCGGCAAAAACACCTGCTTTAAATAATTTTTCAAAAAATAGTCTGCGATTTTGATACATGTTTAAACAAAGTTATTCCAAAATTTCATAGCTTACAAAAGCAAATTGCCTGCTGCCGGGAGCCCATGAAGGAACATTCAGGGTTCCCTGTCCACCAAATAATTCCGTTAAAATTTCAGGTTCTCCACCATTGGCAGGCATTAACCTCAACCAAACTGTTTTGTTTGCAGGATGCCCTTCTACCGTTTCATCATAGGATAAAAATACCACGTATTTACCATCTGGTGAGGGATGGGGGAACCAATCGTTAAAACCATCAAAAGTCATTTGCTCCTGATTTTCGCCATTGGTAAGCATGCGATAAATTTGCATGGTATCTGTTCTTTCAGAATTAAACCAGATATATTTGCCATCTGGGGAATAATCCGGTCCATCATCCAAACCTTTGGCGGTGGTAAGCCTGGTTTCCTCCATGCTTTTTATATCGATGGTATAAATGTCAAATTGCCCCTTCCGTTTAGCTGTATAAGCAAGTGTAAGCCCGTCAGGCGACCAGCCATGAAGATAAGAAGGTGCATTTGGGGTAATTTTAAAGGGCAATCCTCCAGTAATGGGAAGAGCGTAAATTACGGATTGGTAATTGCGCGACGGATCATTATTGCTCACTCCGATATGACTTCCGCCGGGAGAAATTACATGGTCGTTGTTTAAATTTTTTAAGTCACCTGTGTTTATCTTTACCGGAGTACCACCGGTGTCAGGTATCATATACAGGGACCCCCTGCTGTTAAAAATCAGACTTTTTCCGTCAGGATGCCAGTTTGGCGCCTCAAAATGACCAGTATCTGTATAAATTACTGAACGTGTCATTGAATCCAGGTCAAAAACCTCTAAACGACTGATAATATTATTTTCCATAGAATTTTGTCCTTCTGAGATCAAATATGTGAATATCAATAACAATATAAAAATAATCTTTTTCAATGGGTTCATTTTTTCTTAAGTAATTATCTGTTTTACGCTTGTTTTACAATGAAAATGCTAAGATATCAATTATTAATATAAATGTCATGATCAAAAATATTTGTCTATAATTTATGATAATTGATAAAAAATAAGGGGGTTAATCTTATAATATGTTATTTTTATAGTTACTTTTGTAATGAAAATATGGGTGTAGGTGAAAAAATAAGTGTTTTTCGTAACTATGGAAGATGAAATAAAAATATGTGATGAAACGGGGAAACCCTGTAAGCGTGTTCAGGAGCTGTCATTGTTGTTTGAAATAAGCGAAATGCTGAACCAAACACCAGACATTAAAGAGGCACTAAACCCCATTATGGAAGAAATTGCCAGGCATATTGGCCTGGACCGGGTTATTTTAACTGTTTTAAACCGGAATACCTCCAGCATTCTTATTGAGGTGGCTTATGGTTTGAGTGAAAAGGAAATTAGCCGGGGGAGCTACAAAATTGGGGAGGGGATAATTGGAAAAGTGGTTCAAAAAGGCAAGCCGGTTATCATTCCAAAGATTTCTGATCATCCTGATTTTTTAAATAAGACCGGCGCACGCACTACTACACCTGACAACAAAGATATTTCATTTATCTGTGTGCCCATAAAATCAAAAGAAAAGATCATTGGTACGCTAAGCATTAACCGCACGTATTACGAAAATATTTCATACGAACAGGATTTGCGCCTGCTTACCATCATTGGTACCATGATAGCCCGCTCGGTACGTTCCCGGCAGGACAGGATGGAAGAACTTGAAAGGCTCCAGCAGGAAAATGATTTGTTACAGGATAAATTACGTCAAAAAGTGAAGCACACCACTATGGTTGGCAGCAGTGGCAAAATGCAGGAGATTTATAATCTTGTTGCAAAAGTGGCTGCCACCAACACTACTGTGCTCATCCGTGGTGAGAGCGGGGTGGGAAAGGAGCTGGTGGCAGAAGCTATTCACCAGGCCAGTCCGCGATCCGATAAGCCCATGATCAAAATAAACTGTTCAGCATTACCAGAAAGTTTGATTGAAAGTGAGCTGTTTGGGCATGAAAGAGGCGCATTTACCGGGGCAGATTCCCTGCGCAAGGGGAGATTTGAACTGGCCGAAGGAGGAACTATTTTTCTTGATGAGATAGGCGATTTGCCAATGTCTACGCAGGTAAAGATTCTTCGTATCTTACAACAAAAAGAATATGAGCGGCTGGGAGGAGCAAAAACCTTGAAAGCAAACGTTCGGGTTATTGCTGCTACTAATCGGGACCTTGAGAAAATGGTTGATACCCACGAATTTCGCCTCGATCTGTTTTACCGCCTAAATGTTTTTCCTGTACACATACCGGCATTGCGCGAACGAAAAGCAGACATTCCTCTACTGGTGGATTACTTCATTGATAAATTCAATAAAGAGAACGGTACGGAGATCAAGCGCATCACGGGAAGTGCTATTGACATGCTCATGTATTACCACTGGCCCGGGAATATTCGTGAACTTGAGAACTGCATTGAACGGGCTACCATTCTCTCCACCGATGGGGTTATCCGCAGTATGCACCTGCCACCCACGTTGCAAACGGCAGAATCATCAGGAACTGCCACAAGTGGCACCCTGGAAACCGTGCTCAGCAAAGTGGAGCAACAACTTATTATTGACACATTGATACTTACCAAAGGAAACCTTGCCAAAGCTGCTGAAAAGCTAAAAGTAACCGAGCGAATCATCGGTCTACGCATTAAAAAATACAATATAGATCCAGGAAGATTTAAAATACGTAAAAATGGATAAAAAAACAGCCGGAGAAGTTACTTTTGAACTTTGCGACCTTACTCAACCTATACATGTATCGGCGTTTTTAAAATTGCAGCGTGCCTATATGACAGATCCTATGGGAGGGGTGCCACCACATACACCCGAAAGGGAAAAAGAACTGGTAGCCAAACTGAAGGAACATAAAGAAGCATTTCAGTTGTTTGCCAAAATAGGGCATGAATATGTGGGACTTGCTAACTGTTTTTATGGTTTTTCCACCTTCAGAGTGAAGAAGCTGATTAATATCCACGACCTGATCGTGCTTTCCGATTACCGCGACCATGGTACAGGCCGGAAATTGCTGGAAGAAATTGCGCGCATTGGCCAGGAAAATGATTGCTGCAAAGTAACCCTCGAAGTCCGCTATGATAATGAACGGGCCAAATACTTATATAAAAGCACAGGATTTAAGGAAGGTGATCCCCCGATGTATTTTTGGACTAAGGACTTGTAGTTAATTGTTGTAAGAGGTCCCCAACTTGTTTGCAACACATGCCAACAAAATACTTATTTACAAAGTATTATGATCGGTTAGTTTTCTCTCTTTTTATATTTTCCTTAGGCATTGTCATCGGGTTTAAATCTCATCTGGAAGCCACTGCAACAAAAACAGAGCCCAAATTTATACCCGTGCCAAAGTTGATAATCCCCCTCAAATCACCCCTTCCATTTCCTACAAAAATGTAAGAAACCGTTTTTTCCTCTACATCACGGTAAGAAATAATTTCATCTAAAATTATAATCATTTTAAATAACATATTTATGTATTCGTCATTACACTGATTTTATTAGGGTTTAAGGCTAAACAATGTAATGTGTTAGTAATTGAAAGTTATTTTGGCATTTTAAATGTAAAGTGTAAATCGAAATTAATTTAAACCAAAAATTTAAAACGATGAGAAAAGTAGCAATTTACGGTAAAGGTGGTATTGGAAAATCCACAACAACCCAGAACACCGTGGCTGGTTTGGCTGAAATGGGTAAAAAAATTATGGTAGTAGGTTGCGACCCCAAAGCAGACTCTACGCGCTTACTCCTTGGAGGTCTTGCACAAAAAACTGTGCTAGACACGCTTCGCGAAGAGGGTGAAGATGTTGAACTGGAAGATGTGATAAAAGAAGGTTACGGCGGAACACGCTGCGTAGAGTCAGGTGGTCCTGAACCTGGTGTAGGTTGCGCGGGTAGAGGTATTATTACTTCTGTTAACCTGCTTGAGCAATTGGGTGCTTACGAACAGGATGCTTATGAACTGGATTATGTATTTTATGATGTACTGGGTGACGTTGTTTGCGGTGGTTTTGCCATGCCTATGCGCGAAGGGAAAGCACAGGAAATTTACATTGTGGTGTCTGGTGAAATGATGGCCATGTACGCAGCCAACAACATTTGCAAAGGGATTGTAAAATTCGCCGAAGCCGGTAATGTTCGTCTCGGCGGTCTGATATGTAACAGCCGTAAGGTAGACAATGAATCAGCGATGATAGAAGAGCTTGCCAGACGTTTAGGAACGCAGATGATACATTTCGTTCCCCGTGACAATATGGTACAACGAGCAGAAATTAACCGTAAATCGGTAATTGATTTTGAACCTTCGCATCCACAGGCTGATGAGTATCGTGCACTGGCAAAAAAAATTGATGAGAACCAGATGTTTGTTGTCCCAAAGCCCATAGAAATTGAAGAGTTAGAGAGTCTGTTAATTGATTTTGGAATTATAAACTAAAGAATAGGAGAGTGTAAAGATGTTAATGATAAGAGCTATTGTTCGCCCTGAAAAATCAGGTAAAGTTATGAAAGCATTGTTTGAGGCCGGTTATGTGGCAGTAACTAAAATTCCGGTTTATGGCAGGGGAAAACAAAGAGGGATCAAAATCGGTGAAATCCATTACGATG
>JBEPYD010000269.1:0-6039 GCA_041641575.1 Bacteroidales bacterium | reverse complement strand
CCTGCGCTTTGTTTTGGATGAGGCACAGGCGCGGACATATACTCCAGCCGGGGCGAACAGGAAAGAGCAGGAAACAAGATGCCCGTGCCAGCTTTAATTAACTTTTACAAACCAAATATTTTGGATCAACCCTGATATATTATTGATCAAAAGGTTCCCATAATTCTATTTTATTGCCATCCGGATCAAAGATCCAGGCAAATTTTCCATAGGAATAGGTCTCGGTTTCGCCAACCTGGTTTATGCCTTCTTTTTTTAACTTCAGCAGCAGCGTATCTAAATCTTCCACCCTGTAATTAATCATAAAAGGTTTGCTGTTTCCCTGCTGAAAATATTCGTCGTTTTTGCCATACATATGCCAAACTGTGTATCCTACCTTGCTGTGGTTGTCCATTTCTCGCCATGAAAAAGAAACACCATGTTCGCCGCCATCAATACCCAGATGTTTGCGATACCACTCCTGGGATTTTTCAATATCGTTGGCCCGGAAAAATATACCGCCAATGCCGGTTACAGGACCTGGAGATTGTGCATTATGGCCCGCAAACCGTTTTATTTTTACTTCTGCAAAAGATTGATATTTTCCATCCCTGAATTGGTATTCTGTCAACATTATTTCATCATCAGTAAGAAATACATACGCACTCTTACCCTGTTTTTGACCATCTTTACTCCAATAGCTGACGAAAGAATTTTCATTAATTACTCCGGTTAGTTGAAAAACTGACCCTTGGTTATCATACCAGTAGCCTTTCCAATTGTTACTTTCAGCAGCTTCGTAAATGGCCTCAGCCTGGAATGTAGAAACCGAGTCTTTTTGGTTATAGGATAATTCGATAAAATGTTTACTGAGCTTCTTTTGCCAGGTTATTGTATATATTACCGGCTTTCCCTGCAGCTTTCCTGTCCCGGTCCAAACACCCATTAATCTTTCCGTTAGGTTTTGCTGTGCATGTGTATTGTCAACCATCATGGTAAGAATGATTACAGTCGTAATTATGTTGAACAATAATAGTTTTACCCGCATTTTGAATTCTTTTTAAAATTGAGAATACAGACCAACCAAATTTCCTTCGGTATCTTTTATAATTGCAAAGAAGCCCATGTCCGGGCCCAGTGAAGTTTTTTCAACCTGCACCATGCCACCTGCTTTTACGGTACGATCAAGGTGGGTTTGCAGATCGTTACCAGCATGCAGGTATACCATGGTGCCATCTGCTGAAGGTTTTAAACCCTCGCTTTGGATAAGATTTCCACCCACACCTCCCTTCTCGGCATTATATTTAAATAAGCCCAGCTTAGCCCCGGCATATTCCATGACTTCAAGATCATAACCCATCAAGGTACTGTAAAAATTACAAGCACGTTGAAAATCAATTACTGGAATTTGAAAATTTTGAATAGCATTTGTCATTTTATTTTCATTTTTAGAATAAATAATCTTGTATAAGAAAAACTTACGTGGCAAATGTATTTGAATGGATGAAAACCTGCTTGTAAAAATGCGAAATTAGGGCTGTGGTTTATTCAATGTAATTAAAATAAATATTAGAATTTAGATAAGCTTGCTTTACAGACGGATTTAATACATATGATTTATAGGCACCGGGCAACATTCCTGTTTGTTTTTTTAGTACATGAATATAATGTGATTGATCGTAAAAGCCTCTTGGGATTACAGTATCTTCATGAGCATTTTTTAAAAGCTGGTACGTATGGTACTGTAATTTTATGATGTTGCAATATTTTTTTGGACTCATGCCCACTTGTTCGCTGAATAATTGCTGCAGTCTCCTTTGTGACATATTTAAAGTGTCAACCAGTGCAGCTACAGGTATATTCCCATGACTAAGATAGATGGCTTGGAGTGCAGGAATAATACGATTGCTCACTTGAGGCTGTTTTATTTTTTTAAACAGGATGTGCTCGAATTTATTTAAGATATCTCTTGTTGGCAGAGGTTCATCAATTGTTTCTTCAAGCTCCCGGGATAAAAAGATATCAAATTGGGCTATTGGTAATATCTGGTCATGAAATTCAGATGCAGGTCTGTTAAATAAATAATACATTGCATAGGGTTGAAGCTGCACGGTTATGGCTCTTCGAATGATTTTCATATGTAGACTAAAAAGAGATGTTTTTGCTCCTGCAAGATAACTTCTGGTATTAATGGTTTCACCCGTAGGCGTTTTAAGAGTGAATGGATGTCCACTGATAATGTTTAAGAAAGGGTAACCAACAGGAAAAGAATTAACCTTAATATCCAGGCCATTTTCTTCTTCTACCATCCACATGTGCCTGATTATGTGCTTTGAAAAGGGGTGTAGTTGATGTTGTACGATTTTCATATAATTTTCTGATCAGATGCAAAACATGATACAATTGAATAGAAGATATGTTCATCTTATTTTATTTTGTGCTAGGATTGGTACTTTGATTAGGATTTATGCAAATTACAATTAGGCTCGATCCCGAAGGCCCTCATCCGATATCCAAGCCGGTAATTATGACATTTTTAATAATAAAAATTGAAAAATATCACAGCAAAAGAATGAATTGCATTAAAAAAAATGACATAAATCATTTTACTTGACTTATGTTATTTCTGTGCGTAATTTAGTCCGCAAACAAACAGAATACCATGGGGGAAAGCGAGGAAAACATGCAGGCACGCAGGCTATTTAACCGATTGCATGCCATTATTTTAAACTGGGTGGGCCGGTTTGGGATACTTGACAATTACTTTTATATTGATCCGGATGAATTGGAAACAGTTAGCCAATTATTTCTAAGGCTTCAGGAGATGGAAATTGAAGACCAGGTGATTATGGACAAGATGGTTGATTTGCAAATGTGTTTGTCGAGCATTACCCAATCTAATTCTGAGCGGCAATAAAATTTTCGGACACCAGTTTTAATTTACATTGATAATTCTGGATTTGGTAATAATATTCCCCTCATCCTCAATGCCATAAAGGGTTAAGATATAGGCGCCTGTTTTGTTTGGTACGGGTAGGGATAAATTGGATATTTCTTTTCCACTTTCATTTAAATCCCACCATAGATTATTGGGATAAAATGGTAGGTTTTGTTCTGCAATTTGCTGCTGTAGGTCAGGAGCGAAGTCAGAAACAGAAATACCTTCCTGCTCATACGTGCTATAGAACGTGAAGTATTCAACTATAGATATATCTTTGTTTTTCGTACGTATGTCCATGATGCCATCCATAATTAAATCACCATAATAATACCGGCTTTCAAGTAAACTAATGCTCTCTACAATTGCAGGGTCTAATTCAAAAATAAGTGAATGGTCCTTCACCAAAATTCCATCTATAAAAATGTATGGCTCCGGGCCTATAACGCGATTTTCATATTTATCAAGGATGTTCACTTTTAACTGTCCTTTCACTTTTGTGAGAAATATAGCTCGGGATAATTCCCTGAATACCTCTTCCATGGTAGGCAAAGAGATATACTTCTGCATTCTTAATGTCTCATCAGGTTTTCCATAGAAAAAATAAGGGTTGTTATTTGTTTTTGCATCCATAGTAGATGCCTCTTGTAAATGCATATTATAAGCCATATTAATCTGCTGGTTTAGTACAAGGTTTTCAACTAATTTTTTCTCTTCGTCTGAAAGGTGAAAAAATGGGAATTGAATGCTGTTTTGTTTACCAGTGTACTTATCATCAAGGGTGAGCAGGTATTCTTCGCCGGGGTTAGTATAAAAAATGAATTGTGTTTTTTTAGGGAGTGGTTCATATTGGAGATTGTAATTACCAGTGCTGTCAGTACGCACATACCTGTATGCAATTTCCGGTTGCAAAACAGATATATGCAAATCAGTATTGGCAGCAGGTTTTCCGCTGCTGAAATGTTTTAACGTCCCGGAAATATTACTTTTCTTCAATTCAGGATTAAAGCGAAATGTGAAAATATCTGTTTCTGTTGGTTTTTGCTGCCAAAAGGGGTGTACCATAACCTCATACTCCATAACGTTGGATAGTGTTTTTTCTTCAAGATATGGGTGCATGGTTAGTGCAACCTCATTTATGCTTTCTGCTTTCATATTCAGAAGTATCTCCATATTCTGAAGCGCATCGGTACCTGAGGTAAGATATGTCGGGGGTAGTACTATATTTTCAATGGTGTTTACTTTTAATGGTCGCCAGTTTTGTATTTCATTCTGCTCATTGGTGATCAAGATAAAAGAAATACCATGGGGTAGGTCGCTTAATTCCAGGTTTTTTTCGTACCGGCTTCCGGTTAGTTTTTCTTCCCAGAAAACTGAACCATTGCTTACAAGCTTAATAAAGCGGGTATTTTTCACAGGAAATTCTACAGTAATTGTATAACTATCGGAATTCTTTTCTGCCTTAAGTATTCCGGCATCATCCGAAAAGGATAATATCTTCCTGTCAATTATTTTATTGTTTTCATCCACCAGCTCCAGGCGATAGCTCATGTTTTGTTGTGGTTGCAAAGAGAGGTTCCCGATGTTTTTATATTGTGCAGCGTATGTGTTTATTAATGAATCGTCTTCAAACAATTGAAGTTGCATTTTATCTGTCCTCATATCGGGCATACTAATACTAAACCAGATTTTATTTTTTAATGATGAAGAAAGCAGGCCTCCTTCCGGGAAAATTGAAAGTGCTGCAGGGCTTATCTTATTTACCTCACTTGCGTTGAGCGTCTGGTATGGATTAATTACTTTAAGAAATGTAATGTCCTCCGAATTATAATTTCGCATCCATTGTGTATAGATCCGGAGCGCGTAGTTGCCGGTTGGTAATGAATTATCCAGGGGTATCGTGCCAATTCCGGAATTATTTGCAATTTTTATTTGTGATTTGTGCACCGTAGTGTTGTCCGTATTTACCAATTCCACATAGGCATAATTACTGAAATTAACAGGTTTGTTTGAGAAAGTTCCTACAGTGAACACTGTAAACCTTATCTCTTCTCCGGCAATGAAGATGTCCCTGGATGTAAAAACGGCTATATTCTCTTTGAATATTTCATGTACTTTGTATTGTGCTTGCATAGTAAGATTTAACAGCAGCAATATCAGTAAACTAAACATGCGGTATATGTAATAAAGTGTCTTCATAGAAAGTTTGGAAGCATTTATTTTAAAAGTTTTAATTACCAAAAATCCGGTTTTTCCGGGTTTCCTGATAGGCTGCAATCGGTGCAAGAAATAAAATTTACATATACATTAACATTCCCCCTCAGTGGATCAAAATAAGAGTAAATATATGTCCATCCGGTAATTGTTCTGGGCTCATCTCTTACTTCTTCCCGTACATTGCATCCACTAAGTTCAGAACCCTGAGATAATTCTTCCGGAACTTCTGCTTTATTTATAAATTTTCTTTTCTCACTAATTCCTGAAGCAGAAAAATACCCGATAACCTCTTTTCTGGTATCACCGGTATTGTAAATATTTCCTTTCAAAGAATAAGGAATGGGATCAAAGAGTGTTCCCTGGTTCTGATTTACTTCCAGTAAATGCCTCCAGTAGTTATATGCTTGTTGTGATAGACTGTATTGTCTTATTAAAATGCTGTAGCGGCGCGAAAGTCTGCTGCTTTCACCAGAAATAAAGTGCAAAGGGAATTTAACTACTTTGTCTTGTGTTAAGTTGGTGGTGGAGGTAATGTTTATGTTTTTTGAGACAGAAGTTTTGTAACACACATCAGGTTTATCTGCAACTGCTACAGGTACTACAAACTCCCATGTTTCACTATATTCCCATCTGTAATAGTGGGTGTTGTCGTCAGGGTCTTGCGTATCAATATAGAATTGAATTCCCTGAAGGTTTTCATCAGGATCGCTGGTTCCCCTCTCTTCAACAGTATAAGAAAGATTAGTTATGGGCGGTGCGGGCTTTAGTTTTTCATACGTTGATTCAAATCTATCACCCTCGATAGTTTCAATTATGAGCCTGTAACTAACACCGGAGCGGCCTGTAAATAAATCCGGATCAGAAACATATACACCTTCTTTTTCTTCAAGCAATACAGCATTACT
>JBEPYD010000268.1:0-6048 GCA_041641575.1 Bacteroidales bacterium | reverse complement strand
ACGTGACTCCGGTTCGAACTTAACTTCGTCGCTAATTCCATAAACCACTCCGGAAGTACCAGCAGTTGCAGCAATCTCTCCCGGATTTAGCACGTTCAGTGAGAATGCATTGTTGGGTTGGTCTCCTGCCCTGTATCCAATAGGTGTACCTGCAGACAAACCCATTTCTTCTGCTGCATCACCCCTTAAATTACCCTGATTGCTAAAGGTCTCAGTGAGCGTGGGGATAAAATCTTTTTCAAAACCATAGTGTTCTAGCAGCATAGCAGCCGGAGTGCCCGTGGTGAAATCCCACATAATACCCTCGGAAAGGCCGCTGGCGGTGGTAGAGAGTTCACCGGTCATCTTCAAAGCGATATAATCGCCCGGAAGCATTATTTTATGGATTTTATCGTATAAATGAGGTTCATTTTCTTTTACCCATTTTAATTTACTTGCCGTGAAGTTTCCTGGAGAATTTAGTAATTGAGAAAGGCAACGTTGGGCGCCTATCTCCTGAAAGGCTTTGTTTCCGATTTCTACTGCACGACTGTCGCACCATATAATTGAGGGGCGGAGTGCTTTATGCTCTTTATCAACCATTACCAGGCCATGCATCTGATAGGAAATACCGATGGCTTTTATTTCGTCTGTCGGGATACCAGCCTTCTCCATGGCTGATTTCACAGCCATTTTGGTGTATTTCCACCATAATTCAGGGTCCTGCTCAGCCCATCCGGCTTTGGCAGCATTTATTTCCATTTCGTGTTTTGGGAAAAAATCTGTTCCCGCAATACCGCCGCTCTCCGCATTAAGCAAACTTGCTTTTACAGAAGAACTGCCAACATCTATTCCAAGTAAATACATAATTTATCGGCTTTAAAGTGTAAAGTCAAAATGACCAGATTTCGACTTTTTAAATTCTTTTCTGTGAAATTTATATAACATGGCAGGCTTATGTGCCACACCTTTTTCTTTCTCTCCCGTGGGCTGCAGGTAGGGTAACCGCGCAAGCTTCTTCCGGAAATTCCGGCTATCCAGTTCCCTGCCGATAATAACCTCATACAGATCCTGTAACTGTCTAATGGTAAATTTGGAAGGTAGTAATTCAAAACCAACAGGCTCTTTTTGAAGTTTCAGCCGCAAGGTTTTTACAGCATAATCAACAATAATATTATGATCAAAAGCCAGTTGACCCAAATCTTTCAGGGGTACCCAGAAAGCATCTTGACGCTTTAATTTTTTCTGTGAAAACAACTGCCCTATTTTCACCAGGGAATAGTAAGCCACGGTTACTACTCTGGAAATAGGCAAATTGGTTGTCTGGCTTAGCCATTCCCTGTCGATCTGGTTTTTCATCCTGTCCGGATGTCCAAAAATCTTAAGCTGGCTAAGGTATATGTTTTCCAGGCCGGTAAGTTCTTTAAGCACCCTTGCTGCAGCATTATCAATATCCTCATCCTCATATACAAGGCTGCCGGGCAGCTTTAAATCTTTTTTTACAGCATGTATTTGTGCCGTTGAAACAAAATCGCGCTTTACAAGCAGTACATGCAATTGCTTGGAATCGAAACCAAACACGACGCAATCGACAGATATATGTGGGTTTAGCCTGTTTTGTTTCATAGTTAAATTTCATTATCAGGTGCTAATATAAGGCTTAAAAAATTCATATCCAAGCTAAGCGTACAAAATACACTAACAAATTTTTAAAAATTCTTTTAAACATTTTATTTACTGATATTTATGAGATGATAGTAAAAACAATTTTATAACAATGACAAACTTTCCATTGTGCCACTTGTTTTTTAGTAAAAGGATTTACAATTGTCACAAATACATCCAAAACGAATTTATACGCTGAGAGATGGCGATTTCTCCGGAAAAGCAGTGGCTTACTGGATGAGCAGGGAACAGCGGGTAAAAGATAACTGGGGATTGCTTCATGCCCTTGAAAAAGCCACCGAAAACAATGTTCCGGTGGTGGTAATTTTCAATCTTGTTCCGGAATTTCTTAAAGCTACTAATCGTCAGTTCTTTTTTATGCTGCAAGGGCTTGAAAAAGTTTCACGCGACCTGGAAAAGGTAAACATCCCCTTCATATTGCTGCAGGGAAAACCTGAAGAAACCATACCTGATCTGATACAAAAAAAAGCCATTGGTTACCTGGTTTGCGATTTTGATCCCCTGAAAATAAAACAGCAATGGATATCTGCAGTGAATAAAAAAATCAGCATTCCTTTTAAAGAAGTTGACTCACATAACATTGTACCATGCAGGCATGCCAGCCAAAAGCAGGAATACGGAGCCTATACACTTCGTCCCAAGATAAATAAACTGCTCAATACTTTTCTTGATGAATTTCCGGAGATAAAACCACAACCTGAAGAATATAAGGAGCAAACCAATATTAACTGGGAAAAAATTGTGAAACCACATGAGGCCTCTGAAAAAGAAAAAATAACCTGGATTAAGCCCGGTGAAAAAGCAGCCATGGAGGGATTCTCATTTTTCTTCCAACATCACCTGAAAGATTATGCTGATAAAAGGAACGATCCAAATGCAGGAGTGCTCTCAAACCTATCTCCATGGCTCCATTTTGGACATATAAGTGCACAGAGGATAGCTTTGGAAACCTTAAAAAATCACCGGCGCTCAAAAAATACCGATGCCTTTTTAGAAGAATTAATCGTAAGAAAAGAATTATCTGATAATTTTTGTTTTTACAATAAAGACTATGATTCCGTTGATGGCTTTCCTGAATGGGCAAGGAAAACATTGAACGAACATAAAAAAGATAAGCGGGAACACACCTATTCAACAGAAGCATGGGAAAATGCTGAAACACATGATCCGCTATGGAATGCCTCGCAGATACAAATGAAGAAAACAGGTAAAATGCATGGTTACATGCGCATGTACTGGGCAAAAAAGATTCTGGAATGGTCGCCAACACCCGCAAAGGCGCTTGAAACAGCAATTTACCTGAACGACAAGTATGAACTGGATGGAAGGGATCCCAATGGTTACGCCGGCTGCGCCTGGGCTATTGGTGGTGTTCACGACAGGGCCTGGACAGAAAGAGAAGTTTTTGGCAAAATCAGATACATGAACTATAATGGATGTAAAAGAAAATTCGATGTTAAGAAATATATTGATAAATTTACCTGATGAAACCTTATTGTAAAAGAAAAAATCCGGAATTTATGGCAACTACATATTACAAAAATTGAATGACTTACTATAATAATAAAACGAAGTGAAATCACCAGCCACTCAGATAACCGATGTAAAGAATCCAAACGGAGATCCGCTGTTATTCATTGTACATAAAAATGATACCTACAGGCGATTAATGCTACGTTACCTTTCTTTGGCAGGATATCACTCCACAAGGTGCTTTGACTCTGGCGCGGAATGCATGCATTACCTGCACCTGAATCCGGCACTGGTCATTACAGAATATAACCTGGAAGGCCCTACCGGCTTTGTTCTTCTGAAAAACATAAAGCAACAGCGGAATAAACTTCCGGTAATAATTTTCTCCGGGCAGGATGATATTTCCATTGCCTCAAAAGCCATTCAATACGGGGCATTCGATTACATTGTAAAAAATAACTATGCGTTTGATAATCTAAACCAAAGCATTGAGCATCTGCTATCATTAAATAATAAGCTCAACCGCAACCGCAGACAATATTTGTTTGCATCTGTTATTACATTTATGGTAGTACTTCTTTTAATCCTGCTTATTTCCTGGTATAACAGGTAAGCGATTATGTATTAAAAATGCGCAGGTAAACCCTTCTGTAAAGCCTGACAAACAACAAACAATGCTCGCTCAGAACTTTTTACCATAACTCAGGCCAGACCTGTGATGCTCTATACAGAGATTAACAGTATTGAGGATCATTTCGGCATTTCGCTGCAGCTTCCTTTAGTAAATTTAGGTATTAAACAACATCCCGGTTTTTTATAAGAAGGGCTGAAATAATGTTAATTTTACGCTCCTTTAAACGAAAGCTGAAAAAATCTGCATATGAACGCACTATTATTACTGGGAGATGAAGCCATTGCCCAGGGAGCAATTGACGGAGGTCTTTCCGGGGTTTATGCCTATCCGGGAACACCTTCCACAGAAATTACAGAATATATTCAGGAATCAGAACAGGCCAGAGAACGAAACATTCACCGGGAATGGAGTGCTAACGAAAAAACGGCAATGGAGGCAGCCCTTGGGATGTCCTATTCCGGCAAGCGAACCATGGTGTGCATGAAACATGTTGGACTTAATGTAGCTGCTGATGCCTTTGTTAATGCTGCCATTACCGGCATTAACGGCGGACTGGTAGTTGTTGTAGCCGATGACCCTTCCATGCACTCCAGCCAAAATGAACAGGATTCAAGGTTTTACGGCCAGTTTGCCATGATTCCTATCCTGGAACCCAACGATCAGCAGGAAGCCTATGAAATGGCATACATGGGTTTTGAACTGTCAGAAAAATATAATGTACCGGTAATGCTTAGAATTACCACACGGCTGGCACATTCCAGGTCGGGGATTATCCGGAAAGATATTAAAAAGGAAAATGACCTGAAGCTGCCGGGTGATGCAAAACAATTTGTCCTGCTGCCTGCAATTGCCCGAAAACGGTATAAAAGTCTGCTCGACAACCAGCCTAACCTGGAAAAAAGTGCACTGGAATCAATGTACAACAAAATAACAGGAGGCAGTGATTCTTCTCTCGCAATTATAGCTTGTGGAATTGCCTATAATTATTTGCAAGAGTGCTTTGAAGATGGAAACATCCCCTATCCTACCCTGAAATTATCACAATACCCCATACCGGGAGATTTAATTCATCAACTGGCTAAAAAATCCAAAACTATTCTTGTGCTGGAAGATGGATATCCGCTTGTGGAAGAAAAATTAAAAGGATTTTTCCCAACTGAAACACAGATTCAAGGAAAATTGAGCGGTCATTTACCAAGATACGGTGAACTAAATCCTGACATTGTAGCCCGCTCACTGGGAGTAGATGTACCGGCAGGAGCTGAAATTCCGGAAGTAGTACAAAGTCGTCCGCCTGCCTTGTGCAAAGGCTGTGGACACGCAGACCTATATCATGCATTAAACGAAGCACTTGATCCGCATGGTAAAGGACATGTTTTTTCTGACATTGGTTGTTACACCTTAGGTGCCCTGCCTCCATTTGACACCATAAACTCATGTGTGGATATGGGCGCATCTGTTACCATGGCAAAAGGCGCTGCTGATGCCGGCTTACATCCGGCAGTAGCCGTAATTGGAGACTCTACTTTTACCCACTCCGGCATGACGGGATTGCTTGATGCCATTAATGAAAACAGCCCCATCACACTTATCATATCAGATAATTCCACAACCGGTATGACGGGTGGGCAAACATCTGCGGCCACAGGCAAACTGGAAAATATTTGTTTGGGACTGGGTGTAGATCCCGGACATTTGAAAACAATGGTGCCCCTGCGAAAAAACCACGATGAAATGGTTGCCACCATTACCGGTGAGTTCAATTACAAGGGAGTTTCAGTTATTATTGCCCAGCGCGAATGCATCCAGACAGCAGCAAGAAGAAAAAAACTTGCCAAAAAACTTGAGGAGAATAAATCATAAAATTTCAGGCATCTATTTATACTTAAAAAAATGCAAAAAACCGATATTATATTAGCCGGCGTTGGCGGACAGGGAATTTTAACTATTGCAGCCATCATTGCCCAAAGCGCACTTGAAGCAGGCATGCATATTAAACAAGCCGAAGTACATGGCATGAGCCAGCGCGGTGGTGCTGTTCAGTCAAATTTGAGAATTAGCAGGAAACCCGTAGCTTCTGATCTTATTCCACGCGGTAAAGCAGATCTTATTTTGGCAGTAGAGCCTATGGAAGCGCTGCGATATCTGCCCTATCTATCTGAAAGTGGATGGATTGTGAGCAATTCCGCGCATTTTATAAACATACCAAATTACCCTGAGCCTGAGAAAATTGAAGCTGAACTTAAAAAAGTCAATAATCTGGTATTGTTAGATGC
>JBEPYD010000267.1:0-6055 GCA_041641575.1 Bacteroidales bacterium | reverse complement strand
CCCCAAATGAAAAATGCTGGTTTAACATTGTTTTTCTGGAAAATGGTGGCATTATTCACACCAGCTACAAGGAAGTTGACAATAATTTGAATGCCTTTACTGAAGATGCACGTTCGCTTGTATATAAACATACGGTAAAAGCTGAAGGCATCAATGAGCAGGTGTACTATAATCCTGCGGAAGAAAAGTATGGCATTCTGTATGATATAAAAGGCAATGCCGCCTCTTCCATTCAGTTTTTTCTCACCGATAGTGCTGATCATTTCTTTCGTGGAGCCCTTTACTTTGAAACCACACCCAACTATGATAGCCTTTCTCCACTGATAAACTTCTACAGAGAAGATATTCTGCACCTGATGGAAACTTTTCAATGGAAAGATTAATTTAGCCTTATCAAAGTGCAAGGATATGCCGGTAATTTTCAATAAACAAGTGGATGCAGATACAAGGTTAGGCATTTGGGAGATAACCGAAGATTATGATACCCTCCGCCAGCGAATAAACCTGGCAGACTGGGAGATAGAGCGACTGAACTCTTTTAAAAACCACAACCGGAAACTGGAATGGCTCAGCGTGCGCTGCCTTGTGGTAGAGCTAACAAAACCGGGGACCAGAATATTATATACGGCTGAGAGAAAACCATACCTGCATGATAACAGCTATAATATCAGCATTTCACATTCGCACAAACTTACTTCTGTATTATTAAGCAAGTCCTTGCAGGTAGGTCTTGATCTTGAGTATATGTCTCACCGCATAAGCCGGGTTCAGCATAAGTTCATTAATGAGGATGAGTATATTACCGAAAATGAACAGGATAAAAAATACCATCTGTACATACACTGGTGCGCGAAAGAAGCGCTGTATAAAATATGTGATAAACAAGATATTAATTTTAAAGACAATTTAACCATCAAACCCTTCTCACCTGGAAAAGAAGGAAATATAAAAGGGACCTTGAACAACATTATAAGAAATACAGAATTTGATCTTTCCTATTTTTGTATGGACAATTATATCCTTGTGTGGGTTAACAAGCAATTTTAGATGTATTCTTCATTCCAAACAGTATTTAAAAAATAAATTGTGAAAAATCAACAGCTTATATCAAATTCTGATAAAAAAAGAATTGCACTTCTTTTAGATCCCGATAAATATAATGCCGAAAAGTTACAATATACCCTCGATTTAGCTAATGAAGCTGGCGTAGATTTTATATTTGTTGGTGGAAGTTTGATTTCGAAACATATTGATCAGGCTGTTTTGGAAATTAAAAAATACACCTCATTACCGGTGATACTTTTTCCCGGAAGTTTGCTTCAATTATCCGCAAAAGCAGATGCATTGCTCTTACTTTCATTAATATCAGGCAGGAATCCCGAGTATCTTATTGGTAACCATGTAATTGCAGCACCTTTCATTAGGAGTCTCTCCCTGGAAGCCATACCTACAGGCTACATGCTCATTGATACTGGCAATACTTCATCGGTTCAGTACATCAGTAATACCATGCCCATTCCCTCCGACAAAACAGATATAATAACGGCCACGGCACTGGCAGGAGAAATGATGGGGTTGCGGTTGATTTATCTTGAAGCAGGAAGCGGAGCTCTTGCACCCCTAAATCCTGAAATTGTTCAGGAAGTGAAAAAGACCATAACCATACCATTAATTGTTGGCGGAGGAATAAAGAATGCCAAAGACGCAAGTAGCCTATATAAAGCAGGAGCAGATGTGTTGGTAGTGGGAAATGCTGTGGAGAAGAATCCTGAAAACCTCAGACAAATAGCCACAGCCCGATTTATTTGAACATTTTAATAAAATAAGTGGTTAATTATTTTAAATCTTCTTGAAAAAAATTATAATTTTATTCTATAAAAGAAAATACGCTTAAAACGAGATATAACAGATCCAACAGGCAGGAGAAAAAAACTATACATTCTTAAAAGTTATCTTAATCAATCTATATTTTAATTTAATTTTTTTACCCGTGAAACGTAATAAAAATTTTCAGCGTGAGGAAGATGAAAGACTACGATCTTCAAAAAAAACGATGAAAGAAAAACCTGCTAAGAACTTAAAGAGATCCATTATGGAAGAAATGGAGGAGGAAGAGGGAATTGATTACTACAAAGACGAAGAACTTTCTCTGGAAAACTTTTATGATGAGGACGACGATGAAGAATATGATGTTGATGAACTTGATGAGGATGATTATAATGATGAGGAAGAATAGTCTTTGCCTTTAGGTATAGCATTAAAGGCAAGCCTTTTTCAAACTTAAAACATACAAGCAGACCTCCCGGACTGCTTTAAATAAACATGCCCATGTATTCTATGGCATTAAGATAAATGAACCAAAACCTTGTGGGTATCAGGGCCTTTTGGAATAATGCGGAAATATTACGGGTTTATTATGAAAGATGCTAAAACCATTGCAATATTTATGCATATGGGTAAGAATAAATAATCCCGCTTACTTATTTGTGTAAGCCTATCTGGATTCCAAGACTGATGACAGGCATATCACTATCAAAGTTCTCAATATCTTCTGTATCAATTAAAGCCGACAGGCGATAATCAGCAGTTATTACATACCGGTTAAACCCAAGGCGGGCAGTTACGCCGTAGTAAAATCGCTCAGTAAATTCAGGCGCACGGTTAATTAGTTTGGTAACTTTTGAATCCACCAGGTTGGGATAGGTCACTTCTTCTGAATCCAGAAAGGCAACATGTTTAGGTAAAATGGTAAAGTCAGCATATGCCCCCAGATCAAGAAAAGCACCCATAAAATTCCCCCTGCCGGGATCAAAATTTATACGCAGGTATGGGCTAAGACCAATATTGTTTAAAATATATCTTTCCTTTTCATGAATGATAGCGGTAGGGAAAAATTTATTATCCAAATCCTGGTCTATATAAAAGGCATTCCTTTTAAAATATGCATCATATCCGAGTGCAAAAATATTGTTCAACTTGAATTTGTCTCTAAAGCCAAACTTAAAATAATGTG
Organism: Bacteroidales bacterium; assembly: GCA_041641575.1. GTDB lineage: Bacteria > Bacteroidota > Bacteroidia > Bacteroidales > JBEPYD01 > JBEPYD01. Next base: position 3,042 of record JBEPYD010000267.1, on the reverse strand, counting down.
AAATGAAGGGTTTTATAAAGAAATCATCTTCGCTTGTAAGATTATTATAAGTACTCAGCCCAAAATAAAAATGTGAAAAACGCTTGCTGTTTGGTCCGCTTTCTTCATTATAACTTAACTCATCCATATCTTCTTCAATCACAACATCCTGGGCAGATGAAAAAGAAAACATAAAAATAAGGGCAACAAAAGGAATTAAATATTTCATAAAATTTATTTTTAAATGTAAAGGTACCATCCGTGATAAGCTACCGCTTTAAATCAGGATCAGAATTGGCATCAATTATAAATGATGCTTTTTATTATTATCCAATCTCTAATAGATAACATTTGGTGATGCTAATTGTTTTCAAATGTTTTTGTATAACCATTACAGTGAAAACGAATAATTACATCATCTTCAAGGTTGAATTTTTCAATCGACAGCACTTCCTGCTGCGATGTATTCAGGACAGCATAATATTTCAGGTGGTTATTTTGTTCAATATGATAAAAGAAGTAGCGGTCCATTCCTTTTCTTGCACTGTTTAAATAATGATCTGTAAGTTTCACAATTATTCGTTCTTCATCAACAGTAATTGTAAAAGAAGGGATCTCCTCTTGTTCTTCATTACCCGTGAAAAAAGAAGCCTGAGGAATTCCGTGTCCATGGGCATAATCGTAGTAAGGATAAAGTGAACCGGAATTTTCAATCAGCGTAAAAACTTCCTCCGCTGATGCACCTTCATTCATTTGCCAGACACAAGCCGCAAAACCTGTAACAAGAGGAGTTGAAAAAGATGTTCCATAAGAGGTTGTCATTTTTTCTCCGTTGTTTGTTACAACTTTTCCATAAGCACTTACATTTGGTTTTCGTCTAAAATCCACCGTGGGGCCAACAGAACTGAAATTTATGCGCAAATCAGAATCCGGATCGATCCCCCCTACAGACATTACATTTTCAGCATCAGCGGGTGTCCCCATCACCTGCCATTTTCCATCTCCATCATTTCCCATGGCATTTATCACCAAAATACCATATTCCTGTGCCTTTTGTGCAGCCAGTGAAACCATGCTTGTTTTTCCATCCATGTCCGTTACAAAATATCTATGATAGGTATATCCCAGCGAACTACTCACAATATCCGCCCCGTGTTTATCTGCCCATTCAAGTGCTTTAAGCCAGTTTTCTTCTTCATTTTTAAATTCCGTAAGGCTTGATTCTGTGCGTGCCAGCAGGAATTCAGCCCCGGTGGCAAGTCCAATATTTTTGTCATCATGTTTTCCGGCAATGCAGGCAAGTACGGAGCTACCATGCGTGCTTTTTCTGAAAACATTTTCCTTGTTGGCAAAGAAATCATGGGTTGCAATTATCTGGTTGTTTTCAAACAAATGCTGAAAAGCAGGATTTTCATCCACTCCGGGAAAACCGGCATCAAACACTGCTATGCGTATGCCTTTACCATTAATACCGGCCTTGATAAACTCCTCACCATCCATGGAATGAATTTGGTTCTCAAGAAGCTGGTCCATATCCGCAGATAGCTCTTGTCCCTGTATGAAGAACAAATCATTCCGTTGGGCATATTCCTTGATTCTTTTTACTTCAGATACAAAAGGCAGCGCACTGATTTTCTTAATTTCATTAGAAGATGCATGCACGGAAACAGCATTAAACCACCGGCTGACAGTGTGTACCTCCGGACAAATCTTTTTTACAATCTCCACATAATCGCTACGCACGGGCAAGTCACCGCTGTTGTAAAGCGATATGTCATTTTTCAGGCGTCTTTCAATAGCTTTGGCGTCAAAATAAAGATACGGGTTGTAACTAACGCCATCCTTATCTGAAAAAGACACCCAATATGCCCCCGCTGATACTGTATTTCCTGTAAAACCTAAAATTAGTAGCAGCAAAACAAATTTTACTGTTTTTTTCATTACTGTGTACTGTTGTTTTGTTTTTACGAATATAATATTTCAATTTTTAAATAACACCTGATTGCTTAAATATATTCATTCCACGGGTGCATCTGAAATATCGCTTTTAATTTTTCATTGGTTTACTACTGTTACTTTCTTTTTTTGCACCTTAAAACGAACCATTTAAAATAGCTTTTGTTACAATTTCATAACCATTAAATTAGACTAATTATGAATAAGAGAGATTTCCTTAAGAAAAGCTTGTTTTTTAGCATGGGAACTTTTGCGGCAGGCAACTTACTGGCGCATACATCCGGAGCGTCAGCCATTGCCGATTTCAAGGGAGACGGCCCCTTTGAACTGCCAGACCTTCCATATGCTTATGATGCCCTTACGCCCTATATTGATGAGGAAACCATGACCATACACCATACAAAGCATCATGCCGGGTATACCCGTAAGCTCAACAATGCAGTAAAGGAGGCCGGACTTGAAGGAAAGTCCATAAGAGAATTACTTGAAAACGTATCCTCCTATCCTACTGCTGTAAGACAAAACGGAGGCGGATATTACAACCATAAGATATTTTGGAAGATGATGAGCCCTGATGGTGGAGGCACACCTCCAGCGCCACTTGCCGATGCTATAAATGAAGAATTCGGATCGTTTGAGGCATTTAAGGAAGAATTCAGCAAAGCTGCCGGAAGCAGGTTTGGTTCAGGATGGGCATGGCTTGTAAAAACTGACAGCGGCTTAAAAGTTACTTCCACCCCAAACCAGGACAATACACTTATGGATATTGCTGATGTAAAGGGTGAACCCTTGCTGGGAATTGATGTCTGGGAACATGCTTATTATCTCAAATACCAAAACAGAAGAGGAGAATATATTGATGCTTTCTGGAATCTTGTAGACTGGAACTATGTAAATGAACGTTTCCAGATAGCTTAAAAAAATAACATAACTGGAATTAGAAGCGGTATTTCTATGAGATGCTGCTTTTTTTATGCACCGAAACCTGGAGCCGCACTTTTATTACTTCTGTTTTTTGTATATTTTCGGGCAATGATATTTTATCCATGTGAACCCCATGAGGCATAATAATTACATTATTCATTTTAATAAAAAATATTTCCAGGA
>JBEPYD010000266.1:0-6136 GCA_041641575.1 Bacteroidales bacterium | reverse complement strand
ATCCATTCATTGAGGGAAATAAAAGATTTGGATATGTTGCCATACTATTATTATTGATGGGTTTCGGATTAGATATTTCAGCAAATGAGATGATAAGCATTTTTTTGTTATAAATATAGCCAAAGGGGTATTTGAACAGATGATATTCTGAGATGGATAATGTTAACCTGATTTAAAAAACCATTTGTTAACAACCTACTTTAAATAGGAAACGTTTGCACCAGCCAGGGGGACTTAAAAGTATCTACCTGTTTGCGCTCCCGCATCCGAACAAAACTGCCGCTGAAATCCTGCCTTACCCTGTTTTCTTACAGAATGCTGCCAGCCATTGGTCTCTTTACGATAGGAACATGCATCTCCATCAGGTATAAGCAGTTTTCATTCATTTTTCTCTCATTTTACTTATTATCATAATAATAATCATTACTTTTACATTGGTTAACCAATATCCATTAAACCAATCATGAAAGATAAGACGCACATCGTTTTGGAAAAATTAGAAACCCTCGAAATAACCAAACCATCTGATCTGGTATTGGAAAAAATTCGTAAACTCATTAGCGAAGGAATATTAGCTTCTGGTGATCAGTTGCCCCCTGAGCGAACATTATCCGAGAAGTTCGGTATTGGAAGAGGGCATATCCGCGAGGCTATTAAAAAGCTGGAGTTCTATGGGATAGTTAAAACCTTTCCGCAAAACGGTACTTTTGTTTCCGACCAGGGAACATCATTGCTTGAACATATGATATCGAATATCATAAAACTTGAAAAAAATGATAAAAAAGCGCTGATAGAAGCACGTGAACTTCTTGAAGTGAATGCAGCAATGCTCGCAGCACAGCGGGCAAATGAGGATGAGATAAAGAGTCTCCTGGTAACGCTTGAAGCTCATCAGAAGGCCGTTAAATCCAATAAAAATGGATTAAACGAAGACCTGATTTTTCATTTGGAAATAGCGAAGATATCTGGTAACAGCATCATTCACAGTATGATTATGCTTATTACCCCCCAGGTACATAAATTTTCCGAGTCTTCAAACTCATGCCGCAACGGAAGGGCGTTGGACGCATATCTGGAACATGAGAGCATTTTTGATGCCATCGCCTCTCATAATGTAAACAAGGCACGTGAAGCGATGCATTATCATTTTGAAAATACCCGTCAATCCTTAAATATTGAATAAAAAATAATCTGTAATGAAAGACTTATTCTCAGTAAAAAACAAGACAATACTTATTACTGGCTCCAGTGGCGGCCTGGGATTTACATTTGCCAATGGGCTGGCTGCGCGGGGAGCAAAGATAGCCCTGAACGGGACAAATAAAGAAAAGCTTTTTGAAGCCCGGCGCCGTATGGAGGAAAAAGGTTTTGAAACCTATGCGTTTCCTTTTGACGTTACCAGCTCTAAGGCTGTGAACGCTGAAATAGAGCGAATTAGCAGTGAGGTGGGCCCCATAGATGTACTGATAAACAATGCCGGGGTAAACCTTCGTGCACCTGCCGAGGAAATGGATGAAGAAACCTGGGATAAAGTAATAAATATCAACCTCAAAGGAGCATTTCTGGTTTCAAAAGCAGTGGGTAGCCAAATGATAAAACAAAAAAGTGGCAAAATCATAAACATTTGCTCCATGCAAAGTGAAATAGGGAGAGCTACGATATCGCCCTATGCTGCATCCAAAGGCGGATTGAAAATGCTGACAAAAAACCTGGCAGTAGAATGGGCGAAACATAATATCCAAGTCAATGGCGTGGGTCCGGGATACTTTAAAACCGAAATGACTAAACCTTTGTACGAAAACAAAGAATTTGATCAATGGCTTTGCGCACGAACGCCGGCGAACAGATGGGGTAATACTGAAGAATTACTGGGTGCCGTCATTTATCTGTCAGCAGCAGCAAGCAATTACATGAATGGACAAATCCTTTACGTTGACGGTGGACTGCTTTCTGCGGTTTAATTGTTTCGCGCAAAGTAAAAGTACTGAACTGTAGAAGAAAGCACGAAATACACAAAGAAAATATAACAAATTAAAAATGAACGATTTAAAAGATCCCAAAAACTGGAAATATACGAGTACTGAAACCGAGGGTTTCCACGTAATTGTTGATCCCGACAACTCAGCATGTAAAGTAACATGGATATACCGGCTCAATTTGAGAAAGGGAGGGAATTACATCCTATCCAGCAACAAGCTTGAGCTAAATGGAATGATATTCAAAGGAAAAGCATCAGTTGCAACCAAAAATGAATCAGCTAAACTCAATACCAGGGATTCTTTTTACCTGCCTGCCGGCGAAACCCTGGAAATAACAGCCGGGGAGCACATGAGCATGTTTATTGGTGGTGGCCCTTACGAGGGTGAGGGCACGTTTTTTACCCGAAAATATGATTTATCATTACCATTGGGCGAAATACATCAGATTCATGGAAAACCGCCATACCAACGGGAGGTATTCATGACGATTGATCAGGAAACACCAGGTTCACGAATCATCTGTGGCATTACCGAAAGTGAAGATGGCAAATGGACCAGTTGGCCCCCCCATCAGCACTCAAAAGATCTTGAAGAAGTTTATTGCTACTTTGATACAGCCAAACCGGCTTTTGCTTTACACCTCTCATCGCGCAAGCCTGGTGAGGTGGAAGCTGTACATCCTGTTTCAGAAGGAGATTGTGTAATTGTTCCCGAAGGATACCACCCTACCGTGGGTATGCCCGGAGCGAAAAGCACCTATTTCTGGGTTATGGTAGCACATACCAAAGAAAGCAGAAGATATGATCTGGCGGTCAACGATCCCAATTTCGGTTAGTCGTTGCAAGGAAACACCAACTACTTCGTTATTCTCGTATTTGACGCTTTCTTATCAAAGACTGAAAAACATGTACTTTTCTTGCAAGCACTAGATAATCTTACACCTGTCCTAAATTTACCATATAAAATCAAAAAATGAGACCTATAATACTCCTGCCTTTAGTATTCTTTTTAAATATTAACCCGGTTTTTAATCAACAGGCACAAAAAAAATCTCCGGTTAATGTAAACAAAATTGTGCCTTCAGAGTCACGTATAATTCAGATACTAAGCGGCACATGGCAGTTTCAGCTGGATCCCGAAAAAATTGGTGAAAAAGAAGAATGGTACCTACCGAAAAAATCATTTAACGACGAAATTATTGTTCCGGGAACACTTGAAGCACAGGGAAAAGGGATAGAATACCTGCCTTTGGCGCAACCGGAATGGGCCGGAACCAGGGATAAACCCTGGCTGGGCACATCATGGTACAGAAAAGAATTTGAGGTAACAAAAGATTTTAAAGGCAAAAACATCAGTCTAAATTTTGGAGGTGTGATGACCGATTGCAAGGTATGGCTCAACGGAGCTTATATTGGTGAACATCATTACGGGAATGTGCCGTTTGGATTTACGGTGAACGATTACATTAACGTGGGTGAAAAAAATGTATTGGTGGTGCGTGTGGATAATGAACAAACCTACCAGGACAAAACCCCTCCAAATTCGCATGGTTTCGGGGTTACTGTAATGGAGATTCGCTGGTCAGGTATTTTCCGGGATGTGGAACTGGAGGGAACCAACGAAACATCCATCGCGGATATATACATCATTCCAGACATTGACGCGGGTAAGATTACCTGTAAATATATCCTTGAAGGAGACATCCCCAAAAACCTGGAGCTTATTGCACAGGTATCAGCCCATGATAGTGAAAAAATTGCTGGCATCTCACAACATGAAGTTTTCACAAACGATGGGGCTATTGATATTGCCATCGAAAACCCACGATTGTGGTTTGATTATGATCCGTACTTATATGTGGTTACCATGAAACTGGTGAACAATAAAAAGACCATTGATGATGTGAGTGAGCGCTTCGGTCTTAGAGAAATAACCACAGACGGTCATCATATCTACCTCAACGGCAAACCAACCTACCTTAGGGGTGATATGTGCCATATTCACTGGCCTGAAACCATTTCACCCCCTACTGACAGGGCGGCGATCAAAGAAAAAATGCAGGTATTTGTAGATTATGGCTTTAATTTCATCCGTCATCATACACACTTTCCGGGTGTTGAATTTATGGATGTTTGTGATGAACTGGGTATTCTCAATTCTAATGAACTCAATGTAGTGGATGGTTCCATGATTATTGTTGAAGAACACAGGGAAACCCTTTGGCAGAAACTCATTGATCGTGACAAAAACCATCCTTCAGCCATTATTTGGGGGATGGGAAATGAGCGGGTACCATCCATTGAAATTATTCAAAAATACAGCGCTTTAGCATTTGATCTTGATCAAACCCGTTTTGTGGCAACCAATAGCCCTGGATGGTTTGTAACACCTGCCGGAAACGGATATCGCATGAATATTCACCATGAATTTCGCCGTCCGGGAGGATCGTATATTGACCAGGATTTCAAAAAGAATTTTGCAGGTAGCGAACTACGCCCCTGGCGGGTGCTTTATACCGAAGAAAAATTAAAAGCAGCTGGCATTGACAGCCTTTTCCCTGTTTTTACCCGGCACACCGAACTGCTGCAGGCCCGCAGCCGCAAAATATTACTGGAACAAGTCCGCCTGATGGATGAAGAAATAACCGAAAGCTGGAATATTCCCGGTATTCATTATATTGGTTATCAATTATCAACATTCAGGGATGCCGGTTCATTTATGTGGGGTGTGGTAGACGATTACTTTAATCCAAAAATTGTTCCGCCGCACGAAATGGTTAATTACAACGCTGCTTCAGTACTTTTGTGGCATCAACACTGGTCTGAACGTACTTTCTTTACTGCGAATCCTGAAGATCGGAGGACTAAAATAATGCCGGTTATCATAAAATGTTCGCATTTTGGTAAGGAAAAAATATCTGATGGCAGACTGGAATGGGAAATCATAGATGGTAAGGGTAAGGTATATAAAAGAGGTGCAGAAGAAAACATCAATGTAAATATTGGGGATGTGCATACCCTGGCTTCAGATTATTTCTTCCTGCCCCAGGCCGAAAAACCATTGTCGCTTTTTTTAAGGGCTAAATTAACAGCCGGAGAGGTAAAGTTGGAGAATGAATGGGACTTCTGGGTATTTCCACGAATAGTGGAAGAAAACAGATACAACGACCCCGGTGAGGCAGCATTCAAAGATCCTGCAATTCCTGTTTATGTAAATATTTCAAATGATTGGTTATCTGGCAAATACAAAACTACCTATCCGTTCATGATAGAAGGTGCGGATGTTAGCAGGAATGAAGCTTTGTATATAACTGACCAGTTTGATGAGAAAATGATTGAACTTATGGAAAAAGGCCACCGGGTTTTATTGCTGGGAGACAAACATTTTGACGGACATCTTACGGAATGGGGTGCCGGTAGGTCAGAATACCCACGTGGCACAAAAATATACCCGCATCCGCTGATGAATACGTTTCCGCATAAGGGCTGGTGCGACCTTCCTTTCAGCAATATGATCAGTGGCGATGAACCTCTGCATGGAAACAGAAACAGCAATGGCATTATGATGGATATGCGCCCATGGCCGGATAATGTACACCCGTTTATACTGGGTTTTCCGAGCTACAAAGACCAGGATCCTCAACTATACGCGTATATGCTTGAAGTGAATGCCGGCAATGGCAAATTTATGACTACTACCTTCAATTTGGGCAAAGAAGACCCTGCTACCCGGTATTTATTCGACCAGTTACTGCGCTATATGACAGGGGAGGATTTTCAACCCAAAGCCACAATTGATCCGGACTTTTTCATGAAACAACTTAACCATGAGGCTGTTATCAGGGAGCATATGGTGGAGTTTAAAAAAGATGGTGTAATGCCGGGGTTAAAACGGCCTGAGGAGTGATTGCTCATCTACAACGCTCGTCACGCGCAGTTTCCGCCCCAGCTTCAGCGGAGGGTGAAGGAAGAACAGGCGAACCGGTGGAAAATCCTGGTTTTGAAAACAAAGATGGGATGGGGCATATTCGCGCCTACAAGGTTCCGGAAAAGGGTCAAAAAGAATTTGAACTGGTGATGGAAAAACCCGTTTTTCGACAGGAATTTTTCGATTTTACAAATGATGGTAAATTATTGGTCACCTCACATGAAGATGGC
>JBEPYD010000265.1:0-6184 GCA_041641575.1 Bacteroidales bacterium | reverse complement strand
GTCAACATTTGGTACACGTTCTAGTTGTCAAACATGCCATTCAGCACAGGGATTTACTGCCCATCTAAATGGTGTTAATGTAGAGGTTACAAATCCAATGGCTCTTGATTGCGAAGCCTGCCACGGTGATCATGGTGATTTAGAAGAACCTGTTGGTCCGGCACTGGCTACTACCGCAGCCCCCGTTTCAATGGCTGATGGCGAAACACTCCTTGATGTAGGTGAAAACTCAAACATGTGTGCCGTATGCCATCAATCAAGAAGAGGCTATGAATATTACGAAGCCATTGATTCAGTAGAAATCGGAGACGTAAATACTCCTGTTCCTGATGGATCTGTTGCCATTAACAGTGAGCACGCCGGACCTCATCATAGTATTCAAGCAAACTTTTTACTTGGTTCAGGAGCATACCTTGAATTAACAACAACACATGCAAGTCAAGGATGTACAGACTGTCATATGGGTGAACCTTCTAATGGCACAGGTGGACACACATGGATTGCTACTGAAGAAAGCTGTACTTCGTGTCATTCAAATGGAGTTCCCGAAGGAATTGACAATTTTGATGCGGACTTAACTGCCATTGCCAATGCTCTTGTAAATGTTGGCGCTTTAAGTGAAGACGGCGGAGAGTACCATCCACATGTTGGAATATATTCAGAAGATGAATTTAAAGCATTCTGGGCTTACATGTATCTGTATGAAGACCAAAGCCATGGTGTACATAACCCACCGCTTGCAAAAGCACTTATTGCTGATGCAAAATCTAAATTAGGAATATAATAACTTCCTGAAAAAATAAACAAAGAGGCTGTCCAAAGTATTTGGATGGCCTTTTTTCATTTCAGGTGATGCCAGAAAACTTTCCCGGAAGCCGAAGCATTTAATAAAGTCTAAGTAAAGCGGACACGGACGGGGTTCTCCGGATCAGAGGGTAGTGCTGTCTGCTGAAAGGTAGAAGTAAAAGCTAAATGCATAGCTTTTTTTAATAATTATACAATAAAAAGGTCATCATCCTTAAAAAATTCAAAGCAATTTATATGTAGTAAATAACAGAACTGTACTATCTTCGTTGCATAATAACTATTAAACCATTATTGTGACAAACAACCACACCACCAAACGCCGCAAACTCTGGGAAAGGCCCTGGAAATACAAAGAAAGTTTCATCGTTGCACTGGAGCTGCTCATTTTAGGCTTTATCATTGAAGTACTAGACCCGGGAACAGGGATAGAACCTTTACAGATGCCCTACAATATTTATGTTGCCGTAGGTTTTGTATTTGTAATTGTATTCGTCTACATCTTTTACAAAAACCATTTTGTAGTTCAATGGTTGAGCAGGGTACCTGCAGCCATGAGTGCCATTACTCTTTTTACTGTGGTTACGCTTATGCTTGGGTTTATCAAGCAGAATGATCCTGATGCACCACGTATCATACAAATTCTGGGACTAACACATGTAAAAACCAGCTGGCCCCTTGCAGTAGCCACCATTTACTTTTTAATTACGCTTGGCTTTGTTACCATGCGTCGTGCTATTCCATTAAAAGGTAAAAATATTGGATTTTTAATGAATCACATGGGCCTGTGGATCGTAATTACCACCGCAACTTTAGGGTCCGGCGATTTACAACGTCTTACGATAAATCTTTATGAAGATAAAGGATATAATAATTTTGCCTTCGATAAAGAAAGAAAGGTATACCGCCTTCCGGTTTCAATGAACCTGCTTGACTTTGATGTTGACTATTTCCCTCCAAAAATGGCCATGGTTGATGCCCGTACAAATAAAATTATATATGGTGATGATGCCGGCCTGATTATGATCAATGACAGCCTTGTGGCCAACATGCAGGATTGGAAAATTGGAGTGGTAGACTACCTGCCATTTGCCAAATGGAATGGAGAAACATTTGTGGCTGATACTTCGGAAGGCGCCAGCCCCGCAGCGTTAGTAGTGGCACTACACCAGGAAAGGCCTGATACTGTAGCCGGTTGGCTGGCTTCAGGGGGTACCCATACCGAACAGAAATATCTGGCACTTTCACCAGAACGCATTCTTTTTCTTACAAAGCCCGAACCGAAAAAATACAGCTCTGAGATACTGGTTAAAAAAGAAGACGGTACAGAAGAGAAAGTTCTGCTAGAGGTGAATAAACCTTATAAAGCTGCCGGATGGAAATTTTACCAGATGAGCTACAATCAACAACGCGGAAAGTGGTCCGAACTTAGTGTAATTGAAGCCATAAGCGACCCCTGGCTGCCCGTGGTCTATGTTGGCATTTTTCTAATGATAGGCGGCGCTATATACCTTTTCTGGATAGGACGTGGTTCCAAACCCATAAACGAAGATTTACAAACCAATAACGACTAACACAATGAACGACTGGATACAATTCCCCACATATGCACTGGTAACAAGCATTCTATGGGTGCTTGGCGCCGTACTAATCTCTATTGACAAAAACAAAACACTAAACATTGCAGGAAATGCCATGGTCATTATGGGTACGGGTGTACTCATCTATTTTATAACCATGTTATGGATACACCTGGAGCGACCACCTATGCGTACGCTGGGCGAAACCCGGCTCTGGTATTCTGCCTTTCTCCCCTTTGTGGGTTATATCACCTGGTTGCGCTGGCGCTATAAATGGTTCCTGGGGTACAGCCTTGGTATGGCCATTTTATTCCTGTTCATTAATGTAATGCATCCTGAAAACTACAGCAAAACCCTTATGCCGGCGCTGCAAAGTCCATGGTTTGTGCCCCATGTAATTGTGTATATCTTTTCATACGCACTTCTGGCGGCATCCTCCCTTGTTTCCGTTTATGGTCTGTATCATTACTACTATAAATCCTTTGAAAGAAAAACCCTCTTACTTGCTGATAACCTGGTTTATATTGGCTTTGCGTTTCTGACCCTGGGTTTACTTTTTGGTGCCTTGTGGGCCAAAGAAGCATGGGGACATTACTGGACATGGGATCCGAAAGAAACCTGGGCCTTCCTTACCTGGTTGGGATATTTAATCTACATGCATTTCCGGTATTTTCAGCCTAAAAAAATTAAAGCCCCGCTTTGGACACTTAGCGTAGCTTTTATTGTATTGTTGATTTGCTGGTTTGGTGTAAATTATCTACCCTCTGCTCAGAACAGCGTTCATGTGTATAACTAATGCATGATGTTTTTGACCGCCTTATGATATAACATATTCATGGGCACGGGCAGGATTTACTAAGCAAGAAGCCATTTGATTGATTAACTAGCGATTAGTTAGCACAAACAGAAATAAATCTGCAATCTGAAGTTTAGGTTATTTTAATGTTAATTTAAGCTTAATTTTTTCATACTTTTGCCACGTTTACATACACCGTGGTTTAAAAATGAAAAAAAGATTGGGTTACCTCCTGAGGCTGGGGATTTTTTGGGTGCTGTTTTTCCTTTTTATCAAAATTCTCTTTTTAATTTATCATTTTTCAGCAACCGCAAACCTTCCCGGAGATATTATTTTTAAAATCTTTGTTTACGGGCTAAGGCTGGATCTTAGCATGACAGGATATCTGCTTTTATTACCCATAGTTATTCTTTTAGTTACCAGCTATACGGGAAAAATCTGGCAAAAATATATACTCGACGGAGTTTTTTTCCTCTATTTGTTTTTTATAGTGCTGATTAACATCGCAGATTTAGAGATTTACAAATACTGGGGATACCATATGGATAAAACACCCCTGCTGTATCTGCGTAATCCGAGGGAAGCATTTGCTTCCGTTTCTGCCGGCAGAACCATTTTACAAGTGCTTTTAGGAATCATCATCTTTGTTGGAGCTGCCTTTAGTTACAGAAAATTTATTAGTAAAAAGTTAATGGGAGCAGAAAAAGTAACCTGGTATAAACCTGCTATTTTTTTGCTGATACTGGCGTTTATGTTCTTACCCATTCGTGGCAGTTTTGGTGTTTCAGCCGTGAACATCAGCAGCGCCTATTTTTGCGAATACCCTTTTGCCAATCATGCTGCCATCAATGAAACCTGGAATTTTGCTTTCTCACTTACCGAAAAAGAAGCGGATAAAAATCCTTACCAGTTCTATACTGAGCAAGAGGCAGAAAAAAAAATCCCTTCACTTTTACCCAAAAACAGTCCTTCAATACCCATAATCGGTGTCACAAAACCCAATATATTGCTCATTATTGTTGAGGGATTTGCAGCAAAAAACCTTGAGTTTACAGGGGGATGGGAAGGTGTAGCGCCAAACCTGAACAAACTTTCACAGGAAAGTATCTATTTTGAAAATTTCTATGCCAATGGTGACCGTACGGATAAAGGACTGGTAGCTATTCTGGGGTCATTCCCAGCACAACCGCAGGGATCCATCATAAAGTTTCCGCATAAAACTGCAAAACTGCCGCAAATGAGCAAAGTGCTTGCTGAAAAGGGGTATCACAATTATTTCTACTACGGAGGTGATGTCAATTTTGCCAATATGCGGGCATTTTTAAACACAGGAGGTTTTTATCAGATTACCGATAAATATAACTTTCCGGCATCAGCATATAATTCTAAGTGGGGGGTGCACGATCATGTGCTTTTAGATACCGTATTGCACCATTTAAAGACACTTCCCCAACCCTTTTTTACGGCTGCCCTCACCCTCAGCAGTCATGAACCTTTTGATGTGCCGCATACCTCAGTTTTTAAAGGAGATGATGAGTTTTCAAAGTATAAAAATTCCATTCATTATACCGATAGTTGTCTGGGTGCTTTTATTGAAGCAGCAAGAATTTCTGCCTGGTGGGATAATACCCTTGTCATCATAACAGCCGATCATGGTACACGGCACCCCAGGGAAAACCCACTTTACTTTCCTGGCAACTTCAAAATTCCTATGATCTGGACAGGAGGTGCCATTGAAAATCAGCAAAAGGTAATCTCCACCTATGGTTCACAAACAGATATTGCCGCCACAGTGCTGGCACAGCTGCAATTACCTGCGAAAGATTTTATGTACAGCAGGAACCTGCTTTCAGAAACACAGGAATCGTATGCCTTTTATGCTTTTCATGAAGGATTTGGTATAATGACAGACAGCACAAGTGTAACCTTAGACTTGCGGAGCGATTCACCGGTATTATGGAAAGGTGCTGATGCTGATGCAGACAGTCTGCTCCAAAAAGGAAAAGCTTACCTGCAGTGGTATTATGATCATTTGGTAGCATTATAATAGACAGATTCGTTAAAGTACCTTAAAATAAAGGAATTTGTACAAAGTTCCAAATACGTACATTTGGGCAACGAATTTCCAAAGCACCAAACAGCCGGCCAATTTTGTTGTTTTATCTTAAAGGATTACATGTTTATATATAATGATCATGTAAGGCTGCATTAATAAATCATTTACCATAGAATGGCAATAGAAATCGAGCGAAAATTCAAATTGGATACGCTACCGGAATTATACAAAATCAATCCGGTGGTTATCAGGCAGGGTTACCTGATTACTTGTGCTGATGGCGCTGAACTGCGCTTGCGTAAAAAAGGCGAACAATTCTTTCAAACGTTTAAAAAACCTGGAATGGAAGGGCGTACAGAGGTTGAGACCGAAATTTCCGACTCTCAGTTTGAAGAATTATGGCCACACACCCATGGCAAAAGACTTGAAAAAATACGGTACCACTACCCGCTGGGGAAAGGACTTACTGCCGAAATTGATGTTTACTCGGGTAAAAATGAGGGTTTAATGGTAGTGGAAGTAGAATTCAAAAGCATGGAAGAGGCGCAAAATTTCATTCCTCCCGATTGGTTCGGCACTGAAGTCACAGATAATAAGACATTTAAAAATCAAAACCTCGCATCCTGAAAGACAGGTTCCCATGTAAAAAACACAGTTATTAGCAGCGAACAACATCGCTACAAAATAATTTTGTAACGTGTACAAAATGAAAAGAAAAAAGTTTATTTCATATCAAACTAAATTCCTTTATGAGTTATAAAATAAAAAATAAGAAAAAATTTCATAAGCAATTCAGAAAAAGACTGCTAAACCAGGTAGACGCCGCTATTCAGGAAATCCAGGACGGCTCCCTTCCTTTTGACAAGAAGGTCCACCAGGTACGAAAACGATTTAAAAAAATCCGGGGATTACTGAGGCTGGGCATAAAAACAGTGGGTAAAAAACGAT
>JBEPYD010000264.1:0-6186 GCA_041641575.1 Bacteroidales bacterium | reverse complement strand
TAGCATTGTTAAGTTTGGTTGTATATCCGCCATGGTGCTTTTGATGATGTATCTCCATTGTGCGGGCATCAATATTAGGTTCTAAAGCATCGTAAGCATAAGGTAATTTTTCCAGTGTAAAAGACATTTTTTATAATTTTAAGTATTAGACAATAATTTTTATTTTGTTATTTTTTCAAATCATTCTATAATGGTGCTTTAAAAGAAAAAAGCATCGCTATATCTTTTATACAATGATATAACAACACATTATCAAAAAGGTTTAATGCGTAGAAACAAAGAAATTTGTCCCCTTATTTTTTTACTTTAATTAAATATTTAATGCTGCTAAAAACCAAAGCTTTTAAAAGGAAAATCTTTACTTTCGCCTCCTTTTAACCTCAATTTTCAATTTTCGTGAACAGGGAAATTCTAAAACTTGCCATACCCAATATAATCGCAAACATTACCATTCCATTATTGGGAATGATTGATCTTGCCATGATGGGACGATTGGGGAATGAGGACTTCATAGGTGCAGTGGCCCTGGGGACCATGATTTTTAATTTTATATACTGGGCCTTTAGTTTTTTACGTATGGGCACGAGTGGCTTTACCGCCCAGGCTTATGGTATGGATAATATGGCAGAAGCCATTACCATATTGAGCCGAAGTCTTTTTGTTGGTTTATTAGGAGCTGCTTTTTTAATGATATTTCAGGTGCCCATAGCCTTGCTGTCTTTTTCTCTTATCCAGGGAAGTGCGGAAGTTGAATCACTGGCATTGGAATACTTTTCAATTCGCATTTGGGCAGCTCCTGCCACCATCAGCCTCTATTCGCTTACCGGTTGGTTTATCGGAATGCAGAATGCACGCTCTCCCATGATCATTTCCATTGTAATTAATATATTTAACATCGTACTAAATTTGTTGTTTGTTTTTGGGTGGGGCATGCTCTCAAATGGCGTGGCATTAGGGACAGTGGTAGCACAATATTTAGGATTGATGATTGCGGTTTGGATTTTGTTTAAAAAATATTTTCGCCTGCTGCCGTACTGGGATTTTAAAAAGACACTTAACCGCGCTGCCCTGAAGGTGTTCGTAATGGTTAACAAAGACATATTAATTCGTACACTGTGCGTGCTATCCGTTTTAACATTTTTTACCGCCAAATCTGCCGGTACTGATGATACCATTCTGGCTGTAAACAGCATATTGCTTCAATTTCTTCTTTTCTTCTCTTTTTTTGTTGATGGCTTTGCGTATGCGGCTGAGGCCCTTACCGGGAAGTATCTTGGGGCTGCCAAACCAGCCCTCCTTAAGCAATCTACCCGGCGCTTGTTTATTTGGGGTGCAGGTGTTGGCCTTCTTTTTTCAGGCACATATTTATTTGGCTCGAATTTGATTTTAAGGCTGATGACCACCGATAAGGAAATAATTGGTTTGGCTATGCGGTTCATTCCCTGGCTTATTTTATTACCTATTGTAGCCCTGCCTGCTTTTATCTGGGATGGGATTTTTATTGGTGCAACGGCATCGGTTTCTATGCGAAACACCATGTTAGTGGCCACTGTTGTTTTTTTTCTCATTTTCTTTTTGCTCAGGCAACAACTAAATAATCATGCGCTTTGGCTCGGCCTTATTCTTTTTATGTTCACCAGGGGGGCAGGTTTAACAATGCTTTATAAAAAGCATGTTCTTTCCCGCATAAGCTAGCGCCGGAGTATTTTCAGGAAGTGCTGTTTATCTGCCGAACCTGTTTATTAATCTTTTCCCTACCTTTGTAATTAAATTGTTATTATGTGAGTCAGACCTTTTAATTTATAATATTGGGCTTCATGTTTAATTATTTATTGATGAACTTTTATGGATGCAATAACCAAACAAATAACCATTGAACAACTGGTTGACCAGTTGCCTGGGGCGGTGAAATATCTTATGGAAAAAGGTATTAAATGCATTGCTTGTGGCGAACCCGTATGGGGGACACTTGAGGAAAATGCAAAGATGAAAGGTTTTTCCGATGAGCAAATAGATGTTTTTATAAATGACCTTAATGAAATGAGAAGTTAAGATCTTTCATAAATTTTTCTGATATTTGAAAAACAAAAAGCCACTTAACCTATAAACTAAATCAACCAAAAATGTATAAACCTGTTTTTCTTTTATTAATCTCTCTGTTTATTTTTTCAGGCATGAACGGACAACATAAATTTGATATACTTCTTTTTACTGGTACCACAGGCTTTTACCATAAAAGCAATCCTGATGCACAGTTGGCTGTAATGGAATTGGGCAAAAAAAATGATTTTGGTGTTGATACCAGCACGGATCCCGCCATTTTTCTGCAGGAGAAACTTGATAAATATAAGGTAATTGTATTTTTGAGCACAGGTGGCGAGGATCTGCTCAACCCATCCCAGGAAAAGCGATTTGAAGAATACATTGCCAATGGTGGTAATTTTGTGGGTATACACGGAGCCAGCGCAACAGAATACAATTGGGAATGGTATGGCGAACTTCTCGGTGCATTTTTCGATAATCATCCAAAAATTCAGGAAGGTGTAATCAATGTTATAAACAGGGATCATCCTTCAACCAGGCATTTACCCGAACAATGGGTTTGGAGCGATGAATGGTACAATTGGCGCAAGCCACTACCCGAAGATTATACAGTGCTTGCCACTGTAGATGAATCTACTTATGAAGGTGGTAAAATGGGTGATTTTCATCCCATCGTTTGGTGCCGCCAAACAGGAGATAGTCGCACATGGTACACTGCGTTGGGCCATAAATCAGAGCATTATAAGGATAGTGATTTCCTGCAGCATATTCTGGGAGGTATCATGTGGGCCGCCGGTATGGAGAATTAATTTAATAAAAAGTTCTATATTTGGATGTTAGTAATGATTATTCACAGCTATAATGAATGAATGTCCACAGATTTTAACAATTTATTATCAGTGGTATATATTAATGTAAGTTTTTAAAAAGTGTTATGGTAAAAATGAAAATCAGCAGCATAATTGCCGGTGCTTTAATGCTGTTTTTAAATCTTCCCGCGGTTGGGCAGGAGATTTCCTCTGAAGATCTCAGGTCTCATGTTTCTTATCTTGCTTCAGATGAATTACGGGGACGTGGCCCGGGTAATGCCGAAATGGGAAAAGCAAGATCATATATTGAAGAACAGTTTAAAGCAGCAGGATTAGAACCATTCCGAGATGAGTTCAGACATGTTTTTTCTTATAAAATGGCCAGTTTAAATGTTGAAGGTGTAAATATTGCCGGTATTATTGAAGGAAATGATCCTGATAAAAAAGATGAGTATGTGATCCTTGGAGCACATTATGATCATCTGGGCTGGAAAATGGACGATAATGACAGCATTATCATTTATAATGGTGCTGATGATAATGCCTCTGGTGTTGCCACGATAATTGAGATAGCCAAACACCTGAATCAGACGAACGCGAATATAGCCCGGTCTGTTGTTTTTGTAGCTTTTGATGCCGAGGAGGTAGGGCTGATAGGGTCTAAAAAGTTTATGGCTCAAAACCTGGATGATACCAGTAAAATTGTGGCAATGTTCAGCCTTGATATGGTGGGAATGTATGAAGCCAATAATGGCGTGGAACTTAATGGGATTAAGCTTATTGAAGGTACGGAGGATTTTCTTCCCGGCTTAATTGATAAATATGATATTGACATAAGCAAACAAAATGCCGATTTTGCAAACAGAACGGATACAAAGCCTTTTCTGGATGCTGGAATCCCGTCAGTACATGTGTTTACAAACACCAAGTCACCATATCATAAACCAGAAGATGATGCCCATTTGCTTGATTATGAGGGTATGGCAAAAATTGCGACATTTATGTCTGCACTTACAGTACAATTAGCGAATTCCGGAGAGGTGTCAGTGGTAGGAGGGCCAAACGCTCCCAATGCTTTAAAAAGAAAGATATTTGAAGCCGGTGTAATCGCAACCATAGGTAGTTCATATGTTGATTTCACAGACGATTATTTTAAAGCAAAGCCAGTTTTTTCCGCGGGAGCCGGTTTATATGCAAAAATAAATATAACCAAAGCCATTGGTTTACAGCCTGAGGTGCATTATTTGACCTATGGCAGCCAGTTCGAACCTGATAACATCCGTTTTCATGCTGTTCATGTACCACTGAACCTTAAATTTAAAGTAGGTGAAGGTGGAAATGGTGCTTATGCTGCAATAGGCGGCTTTTATACACATAACTTTTTAGGTAATATTGGAAATAATGATATTGATTTTCCGGAAGAGTATCTTGAATATGATGCCGGCCTTACCTATGGATTTGGACTTGAGGTAATGAGATTTCAGGCCGGTTTCAGAAGCAACCTGGGTTTTGTAGATATAAATGATTCAAATGGTACAGGCAATATACAAACCCGGGCCTCCTATTTTGTTATTGGTTATAAATTTTAAGTTAGGGAGAAGAACTAGAATATGCCGGTTTAAGCACGGGCGGAATGAAGTGCGGTAAAGGTGGGGGATGCATCACCCATGAATGCCTTTTGTATTAAATGCTTTGCAGCGGACATTTAAATCTGCTTTTGCACCCTTATTTGCCCCCTGAAAAAGAAAAAGCCTGCTATCTTCATCAATAACAGGCTTTTATCTTAATTGATTGAGGTCACGGGCGGATTCGAACCGCCGTACAAGGTTTTGCAGACCTCTGCCTAGCCACTCGGCCACGCGACCAGTTTTTATTGGGATGCAAATTTAGGAATTTATTTTATAAAGAACAATGATATCGTAATTATACTTACTTTCCAATGCTTTTGATCATCTAATTACAATTTATCAGAGATAGTTTGCTTAAATTGTTACTTTTGACAAAATTTTTGAAAATATGAAAGTACGCTCAAGGGAAAAACAGATTGTTCGTGCATCCTGGGTGGCCATCGTGGGGAATGCTATCTTGTCTTTGCTCAAAATTGGAGTAGGTATTTTTGCAGGCAGTCTGGCTGTAGTAGGCGACGGTATCGATTCCGCAGTGGATGTTGCCATGTCGCTCATTACGTTATTCACTGCCAAAATAATGAATAAAAAACCCAATGTAAAATACCCTTATGGTTATGAGAAGGCTGATACAATGGCCAGTAAGGCGCTTTCTTTTCTTATCTTTTTTGCCGGGGCACAATTAATGATATCTACAATTGGCGATTTTTTTGAAGGTGGTGATTCAGAAATACCTTCCCCTATTGCTTTGTATGTTACTGCGTTCTCTATTTTAGGTAAACTTTTTCTAAGCTGGTATCAAAAATCTGTTGGAAAGAACATAAATAGCAAAATGCTGATATCAAATGGAATTAATATGCAGAATGATGTGTTGATATCCATTTCCGTATTAATAGGAGTAGGGGCTACACTTTTATTTAACAGCCCCATCATTGACCGTATTGCAGCCCTGGCTGTAAGTATCTGGATTATGAAAGTGGCATTTGATTTATTTATGGAAACAAATGCTGGCTTGCTTGATGGTGTGCAGGATGCAACTGTTTATGAAAAAATATTCGATGCCATTGATTCGGTTAAAGGTGTAGTAAATCCACATCGCGTGCGTACCCGTGAATTTGGCGGTTTATATGTTATTGATCTTGATATTGAGGTAAACAGTGACTTATCTATACGGGAAGGACATGATATTGCCCAGAAGGTAGAGGAGAGCATAAAAGAAAAAATTGAAAATGTTTACGACATAATTGTTCATGTGGAACCAGCCGGCGAGGGCCATAGTAAGGAAAAGTACGGGGTAACGCGCGAGGATATTTAACAGGAAGCATTTTTACCTGAAAAGGTAAAAGAAACCAGCCACAGATAAACCATCATCTGCATTTTCTGATTGAATGGCATAAAAATAAATGCCTGGAGATGCCTGAATTCCTGATGATGTATAACCATCCCATACAATGGAAGGCGCATTGGAGCGGTAGATTTCTACACCGGACCTGCTAAAAACATGAAAAGTATAAATCGAAGTACCATCAGTAGGGACAATAAACAAATCATTTTGTCCATCATTGTTAGGCGTAAAGACATTGGGTATTGCAAGAGGCTCCTCCTCTGGTATTATAACAGTATCCATCTCCAACACCACTTCACTTGTAAAGCTTGCACTGCAACCATTGGAATCTTCAACCAATAGCTCAACATCATGGGTTCCTGCG
>JBEPYD010000263.1:0-6213 GCA_041641575.1 Bacteroidales bacterium | reverse complement strand
TAACTGAATTTAGCAAAGCTATAAAATATTCTTTTGATTACCTTATGATTTAGTTGTAAGGCTAAAGTAGTCATTTTTATTTAGGATCGTATGCCCATTTCAGGTAAATGGTACCCCAGGTAAAACCACCGCCAAAAGCACTTAAAATAATTTTATCACCTTTATGAAGTTGGTTTTCCCACTCCCAGATGCATAACGGTATGGTTGCAGCTGTAGTATTTCCGTACCGCTGAATATTTATCATTACCTTTTCCTTGGGCAAATTCATACGTCGGGCAGTGGCTTCAATAATGCGCATATTTGCCTGGTGTGGCACAAGCCAGCTGATATCATCGGAAGAAAGGTTGTTCCGTTCCATTATTTCAACAGAAACATCTGCCATGCGAGAAACCGCTACTTTAAACACGGTCTGTCCTTCCTGATAAATAAAATGTTCTTTGTTATCAATGGTTTCATGAGAGGCCGGTCGTAAGCTGCCGCCTGCTTTAAGATGAAGGTATTTGCTACCTGAACCATCAGAGCGTAGAATCTGATCGATGATTCCATTACCATCTGTGAGAGGTTCGAGTAATACGGCCGAAGCACCGTCGCCGAATAACGGACAGGTGGTACGATCCGTATAATCAACAATAGAGGACATTTTATCAGCACCAATAACCACTACTTTACGATGCGTACCATTTTCCACAAACTGGGCACCTGTATGCAAAGCGTATAAGAACCCTGAACAGGCAGCAGAAATATCAAATCCAAAGGCATTTGACATGCCGGTTTTATATGAAATGAGATTTGCAGTAGAAGGGAAAGACATATCTGCAGTAACTGTGGCACAGATTACGCATTCAATTTCTTTAGGGTCGGTATTTGTTTTTTCAAGTAATTCTTTTACAGCCATTGCACCCAGATCAGAAGTGGCTTTTCCTTCTTCCTTTAAAATCCTTCGCTCTTTAATTCCAATGCGTTGCATAATCCATTCATCGGAAGTGTCAACCATTTTGCTTAATTCATCGTTGGTGAGCACGTAGTCGGGAACATATCCACCAATACCTGTTATTGCTGCCCGTAATTTATCCATTATTAAAAGCTTCTTTTATTTTTTCGGTAAGTTTTGCTTCTGCAACTTTTTGGGTGTGCAGAATCATATTTTTTATGGCCGTTTGGTTTGAAATGCCATGGCCAATAACAGCATTACCATTAATACCTAAAATGGGTGTGCCCCCATAATTTTCAAAATTGAATTGCTCAAAAAAATCGTCACGAATTCCCCTTTTGCGAATGAGAGCGTAAAATGCTTCGGCCTCTTTAAGCATAACATTGCCTACAAAACCATCACATACCAAAACATTCACTTTATCATCATTAAAAAAATCGTTGGCCTCTACATTCCCGATAAAATTGAAATCCTGGCTGTCCTTCATGGCTTGAAATGATGCTTTGGTAAGCAGGTTTCCTTTTTCCTCCTCAGATCCAATATTCACCAGACCCACTTTGGGGTTTTGAATGCCATAAACATGTTCCGCATATGCAGAGCCAAGCATGGCATACTGGTACAATACATCAGGTTTGGCATCAGGATTTATACCCACATCGAGCAGGATAATAGGCTTACCGGAAAGTGTGGGTACAGAAGCCGTGATGGTGGGCCGGATAACACCCGGGATACTTTTAGTTGTGTAGATGCCTCCTACCATCATGGCACCAGTGCTTCCGGCACTGGCAAAACCATCAAGTTCATTGCGGCTAAGCATTTTAAACCCAATTCCAATACTTGAATTGGGTTTTTGTGCATAAGCTTTGGCAGGATGCTCTCCCATGCCTATATATTCGGTAGTATGTACAATTTCGAATGCACCAGTATCTGCCCCAAGTTTCTTACAACCCCGGGTTATTAATTCCTCATCGCCGATAAGTACAATAGAATTGTTTTCACCTATGATATCCAGTGCGAGTACAGCCCCCCCAAGAGTTGCTTCGGGGGCAAAATCACCGCCCATAATATCAAGACCAATCTGCATACGTAGTATTTACAGTTTGCTTATACTGTAACTTCTTTCTCTACTGCCAGTTTTCCTTTATAGTGTCCACACTCGGGGCATACCCGGTGATACATTACGGTAGCACTACAATTTTGGCAGGTAGCCAGTGTGGGTACAGAAGCTTTGTAATGCGTTCTTCTCTTGCGGCCTCTCTGTTTAGATATTTTTCGTTTTGGATGTGCCATTGTTAAATATTTATTTAATTAGTTAAAATTTATGTTTTTAAGTTTATCCCACCGTGAATCTACATGTTTATCCTGCTTTTTTTCTGCGGAATATTGTTCCAGTTTTTTAAGCATCTCCGGGTTGCATGACCGCTTTCCGTTCTCATCAGTTTCATGAGCTTTTTTGTACGGCAATGATACGCTAATGGTATCAAAAAGATACTGGGACAAATCGATTTCAGGTTGGTTGGGTGCAATTATCATGACATCACTATCCTTGCTTTCATCCTCACCCATTTTTACAAATAATGTGTCTTCCATTTGCAATGGATAATCCATGGGTTCAAGGCAGATATCACAACTTACCACAACCTTACCACGATATTCAAAAATAAGTTCCATGTGCCTGGTCTTTTTTTCCAGCGTCAGGTTTACATCAACCTGTCCGCCCAGAATATCGGGATAATTAAAATGTTCAAAGAACTTATTATCAATGATAAATGAAAATCGATGTGTTCCTTCTTTCAACCCGTGGTGTGCGATTTTATAGTTATTCTTCATCACTACCTCCTCGTTGTTTTTTAACACCGTGCAAAAGTATAAATTAATCTGTTAATAAAAAAAGAAAAAAAACACTGGAAAAACGGATGGTTTTGTTTAAGAATTTCTCATAAAGTTTTATTCCTCAATGATAAAACTCAGATCCTGCGAAAAAATTTTACCTTTCTCATCTATTTTACTTACCCGGATGATATACTTCCCGGGTAAATCCCCTGTTTTAAAGGCAGTTTCTTTTTTCATTCCCGGTTTTACAAGGAGGCTTGGATTCCAGTAAAGTGTATTCCTAACATCGGGGATATAGGCTTGCACCGGTGTATAATATTGCGGGAAATGTTTTTCTTCAGCATACAATTTATAATTAAAAAATGAACTGGTTTCAGGTAAATCCACACCTGCAAAATCACCTTTTACGGAAGTCAGGGATAAAATTCCTCCAAACATATTATCACCCCTGATCCAGGGCATATTTACCAGCTCTATTTTTTTGATTCTTTTAGGATCTATATCCAATAGCGCATTGATATTGGTTAAAGCAATGCCATCAATCAAAACAAGAGGTTCAATAACATAGTTTTCGGCTGAGGGTCCGGAAATTGTTAACCGCAGATTATCGTCAGACTTATTAATTTGCACTTCAGGCAATAATTCGATAAAATAATCATGTAAGGTGGGTAAGTCTATAAAATTTTCTATTTCAACAGATTTATATGGTTTTCCATAAAAGGCCGTATGATTTATTAGTGTAGAATCAATCATTAAGGTATCAGCATCTCCAAAATAATCTTTAAATAACTGATGTTGCCTGGACATTGTTAGCCACCTTGCGCTTTCACTACTATCCGCTTTAAGGGGTACATAAGGGAGTTTTATGATGTCAGGATGAACATCACTATCTATTTGAAGGGTTGCCCCATTATGTTTTGCAGTAAGAAAAACCTCATGCATTCCAGAGAAATCTGGTAAGGTGTATTGGAAGCGGCCTCCTGAAGTGGTATGGGTAGGAAAAAATCCTTCTTTATTGCCAAAAATGGTAAGATAAACCACTTCGTTTTTCAACGCTTCCTTAGTGTCATGCTGCAATATACCGGTTAAGGTTATTCCCTTAACTTCAGGTAAATGATATACCTGTCCGGCTGATATTGTTTCATATATTGGTGGAATTTTCATTTGCAAATTACTTGATCCGGCCGGAAAAACAGAAACATGGAGGAGGATATCGGACTGTGAAGAAGAAGATACCTTAAATTTTACATCTTCCCTTTTATTATAATTCATTAGTGCTAATTCAATTTTATAATCCTCTGCGGAATTGTGATGATGCCTTTCCATTGATAGATCGGAAATATCGCGCTGGGTTTCACCATGCGGCGGAATAGTTGCAGCCATATCCGGGTTTATTATAATAATTGTATAATACTGCATGGCACGGGCAGAAAAATTCATCAACCATTTTGAATAAAACCTCAAATAATAAGTCCCACTGGGAATATCTTCCGGAATTGTAAGGGATCCCTGAGAATATTTGCCATCAATGCTGAATTTGCCTGATTTCACTACCTGTCCTGAAGGTGAAAGAAGGTCTGCATAAAGGACGGTGGATGGAAAACTGAATGCAGTATCAGTAATTTGCCGCCCAGTAAAATAGATATTTTCGCCTGCAATATAAGTATCTCTGTCTGTCAAAGCAGTAAAATATTCTCCGGAAGGAAGTTTCTCCTGGGCCGGCAATGAAACTAAAATTGCGGTAAAAAAACAGGTAAAAAGTATGGTACGGGTTATATTTTTCATTCAAAATTCCAATATTCAGGTTTTTCAATTGTACTGCCAAAAAATTCCAGACAATTAAAGCATCGTTTTTCTATTATATGTAAAGCAAGCACGCCATCGGGATCGGGATAATAAATAAAATACATCGGGTCTTCCACCGGAACACTCAGAATAAATCCAAGTTGCACCAAAGAGGGTCCGCAATAAGGGGCTATTTGGTATTCAGGCAGTATGGAAGGTTTTACCATTAGGCGGGAAGTACTGATCCCGGATACACCAAAAAAGCCCACTACTTGTTCATCAGGATCATTGATGCAGGTAATATTCGTATATGATGCAGGAGGCTGGGTTTCAAATAAACCGCCTGATTCTTCAAGAATTTGTTTGTGATTGTTCCAGTACTGGTAAGCGCTCTCCGAAATTGGCAGGAGGCGCAGCTCAACAGAATATCCATTTAACAATCGCTGCGTTTCATTAGAAACGAAATGGAGGGGAAAAGCTGGAATTTTATTTTCATCCAGATTATTACTTTCAATAAGGAAAATATCCGGAATTCTTTTAGTAATATAACAAACAGCTTCAATAGAATCTTCAGGCAGTTCTGTGAGACTGGTTCTGCTATCCAAATATAAAATTTCCTGAAAGAGGGAATGAAATTCATATGTCTCAACTATTTCTATCCTGTAAAATTCCGCCTCATTCGCTTCAATGTTTATATCTGTGTAGAATTGCAGGCCAAAAAAGTTTACATTTTCATCAGTTGTGGGAATTTCTTCCAGTTGGAAATAAGCCTTGCTGGCTTCTGGCGCAGGAAGCATTTTTTCGGGTTCAGATTCATACCTTTTATTCTCAGGAGTGATAAAAATAAGTGTATAAAATCGTCCGTTACGGATATCCTCTTCATCAAAAACATACACGTAAGTTCCTGGTGATGTTTCTGAATAAACGAAAACATTTCCTGCATTATCATGTACTTCCACTGTACAATTGCTTAGGGGATCAGGCACCACTTTAGAAAGTGGTGTGGTATAAGATATCTTGATTTCCTGTTCACCTGCCTGATTATACACCCATCCATCTACGGTTATACTGGCCTCATAATCTTTTATATTGCCAATGGGGTATTCCTCAATACACCCCACGAGCAAAAACATC
This sequence comes from Bacteroidales bacterium, assembly GCA_041641575.1. Lineage (GTDB taxonomy): Bacteria > Bacteroidota > Bacteroidia > Bacteroidales > JBEPYD01 > JBEPYD01. The sequence continues at coordinate 530 of JBEPYD010000263.1, read as the reverse complement.
ATCAGCAGATAAATAATTCTATTCCGTAGCATAATTACCAAGCTTTACATTCCATGATACAGTAAAAACAGGCACTCCAATAATGGATAGTTTATATCCGTTAATGGTGGCGTTCTCCGAACGGAAGAAAATGCTCTGTACATTTTTTCTTCCTGTTATATTATAAACATTTAAATTCCAACTGCTATGCAAAATTTTATTTCGTTTTAAATTTCCTTCTATGGTTAATGAAATATCCGCGCGAAAATAGTCAGGAATTCGGGCCGCATTTCGTTCAGTAAAAGAAATATACGGCTGATCATCAATAAAATAGATGGACTCAGGCAGGGTTACCGGACGCCCTGAACCGTATACTATTGAGGATGACAGAATAAGGATTCTGCTTAGCCTGTAGGTACTAACGACATTTAATACATGGGGTTTGTCATAATTGGCAGGATAAGGATTTCCGTTATTTATTCTCTCCCAGGGTTGATCTCCGTCCACCTTAACAAAAGCACGGGAATACGTATATGAAATCCATCCGTCAA
>JBEPYD010000262.1:0-6218 GCA_041641575.1 Bacteroidales bacterium | reverse complement strand
CCCCCTGTAGAGCGGGAACAAACCGGCAGGAGAATTTTGTCCGTATCGCGTGAAGCGCTTGAAAGAATCATACATTTTGCTTACGCATACAGGCTTACAGAAGATAAAAGATATCTGCAACGTGCAGAAGCAGAAATGATGGCCGTAGCAGCTTTTACAGATTGGAATCCTTCGCATTTTCTTGATGTTGCAGAAATGACCACGGCCCTGGCCATTGGGTATGATTGGCTTTATGCCGATATTCAAGCGCAAGACCGGAAGGTTATCCGTAAGGCTATTGTTGAAAAAGGTTTGAAGCCATCATTTGAATATGATGGATGGACGCGCGCCCACCACAACTGGAACCAGGTGTGCAATGGCGGCATGGTGCTGGGTGCCCTGGCAATTTATGAAGAAGACACAGTGCTGGCAAAGAAAATTTTGCAGCGGGCCGATACTTCTCTTATGCTGCCCATGGAAGATTACGGTCCAGACGGGGCATATCCTGAGGGTCCGGGGTACTGGAGTTATGGCACTACCTACCATGCCATTGCCATAGACGCTACTAAAACTGCTTTGGGAGAGGCACGAGCTTTTAAATACACCCCGCCATTTATTGCCAGCGCATGGTATAAACTGCACATGAACGGACCAGCCGGTTATTTTAACTATTCAGATAATGGTTATAAAAATTCCCTTAGCCCTGTCATGTGCTGGTTTGCTGCAGAGACGAAAGATCCTGAAGTATTGTGGAACCAAAAGCCATTTTTTGATGCGATGAAACAGAAAAATGCCATTTATAGCAACCGTTTTACTCCGTTGATGGTAATCTGGGCTTCGCGACTGCATTCACTTGTGTTTTTACAGCCTGAGGACCAGTTATGGGCTGGCAAAGGAAAATCTCCGGTTGCCGTAATGCGCAGCTCATGGAATGAAGATGCCATTTTTCTGGGTATTAAAGGAGGCTCTCCATCGGCCAATCACGGGCATATGGATGCCGGCACTTTTGTGATGGATGCCCTTGGTGAGCGTTGGGCATTTGATCTGGGCGGCCATCCTTACCATACCCTGGAATCGCAAGGGCTGGATATCTGGGATCGGAACCAGGAATCAGAGCGCTGGCAGATTATGCGCTACACAAATTTGTTCCACAATACACTTGTTGTGAATATGGCATTACAAAGAGTTGACTCTTACGCTCCGCTTACATCCGTAATTGAAGGGGAAGATACACTTGCAGCCACAGTAGACATTTCATCGGCTTATGCAGGGTACCTGTCCCGGGCCGTGCGCACGGTATCGCTTGTAAACGATCAGTATGTAAGGATTAAAGATGATGTTGTAAATGGAAGCTTACCAGCTACTGTACAGTGGAACTTAATCACAGCCGACAGTGTTTCATTGCATAGTTCACACATGGCAGTGATCTATCAAAACGGTAAATCATTGCAGGCAATCATTGAAAAACCAGCGCATGGAGCATGGTTTATCTCCTCCACACGACCAGAAAACACATTTGAAGATCTAAATCCGGGTACCGTTCGGCTTGGTTTTAAAGTTGAAATGGCCAAAGATGAGGAGGAGGTTTTATCTGTGGTGCTGAGGCCAGCGGAAGTTTTTAATATTAATAAGTAAAATTATATTTGTATAAATAACACTATTATATTAATTAGATCTTTGAAAAAAATATTTCTATGAAGTCTTTCATATTATTAATGCTGAGTTTTTCTATCTCAACATTTGCATTTGGGCAAAGCATGATTAAGAAAAATCTACTTCATCACAAAAAGACTGAAATAAAATATTCTATGGGTCAAAAAAAGGCAGGAAACGAATTTATTTTCAATCCATTCTCAGAGTTAAAATATCAAATGGATAGCTTAAGTTTTTATTCCTGGAACAGGACTAATCAAGAATGGAATTATTCAGCATCGTTTTTCTATAAATATGATAAAAATAAAGCACTTACCGAAATTATTTCCAATAGATATGAAGAGATTGTTGCTATATATTATGATATTATAGAAGATCCTGCAGGTAATTGCTTACACTATATTTATCACTATGGAGGTCCAACAGGTGATTCGATAAAAGTGGAAAAAATTTTTAGTGTCGATTCAAAAATATTAAATTCAATTACTTACAAGTATGATATATCATTTGATGACTGGATCAAACGTAATATGTTAGAATATAGCTATTCAGAAGATGGTATGTGTACCGGATTTCTTGACTATGACTGGGTTAGCGATAGCTCAAAATGGGTTCCCGGTGATACTAAAGCTTCTTATACCTATGATAACAAGAATAACCTTTCACTTTATACTTTATTAACCCAGGATGAAAGTTCTAATGAATGGACACCTCAATTTCAGATCGAATACATATACGATACTCTTGGAAACCCAATTGAGGAAATTAATTCCAGATGGAGATCCAGCCAAAATGAGTGGTACCTCGATGAAAAATATGTCTATGAGTATGATTCAAGAAAGGTTGATGAATTAATATTGCCTCCTGATTTCTTTTTATACCCAGATAATAGCAGTGCAATTAATAATAAAATTAATGGGTTTATAAAATATGAATTTGAGAATGGCAATTGGGAAGTATATAGTAAAGGAATATATGAATATTCAGAACAACAATTTACTGAAATTAATACCATCAATTCAAAGAAAGAATTTAGCATATATCCAAATCCTGCCAAAGACTATATTATGGTAGAATTACAAAATTTTACTAATATAGGTTATGTTGAAATTTATGATTCAAATGGAAGAAAAATGCTTACTAAAAAAATTTTCAATACATCTAAGATTAACTTAATGGAATTAAGCAGCGGGTTCTATTTTTATAGTATTTACTTAAATAATACTGCATATAAAGGGAAATTAATACTTAAATAAGTTCGTGAGCACCGTAGCGACTATATTATAGCTGAAAAGTCAAAAGAGAACCCACGTCATCGCACGTCTATACCACAACGGAATGGAGCCAGATAGTAAAAGGAATAAGCAGAAGCCGACAGACCGACACACTAGCGCTACAGCTTCTCCGAAAGTCTATGCCTTGTGCTTTTCCCATACCCTGGGAACAGCAATAAGTTTAGCTTTGAAAGAGAACTGGCGTGCATTTATAATCGGTGCTTATTTTCCTTATTTTTACCACTAGGTATGCTCCTTTTGGTATTGAGAAACCATATAGGTATGTGATGTAAAAGGAGAAAAAGCCAAATGGACAGGGCACCTTGTTTACTGGTGATGCCATTAAATACAGGGCTAGAATGACCAATAACAGAAAAATGTCAGATCTTGAAATTATTGAATTCTATAATAAAAGGGGTGAAAGTGAACGATTATTCGATGAGATGAAAACAATAAAATTGACAATGAACTAAATATCAATAATATGAAAAGAGAAAAAGGCTTTCTTTACCGTGTAAAAAAAGAAATAATGGTATAAAAACCTAGTTCAGTTCAAGGGGCGATAATATGGGTGAATTCTGATCCGGATAAAGGTTCTATCTTTCATTTCATAATTCCGGTAGTTCCCACCGACCAGTCATTAAAACCATGCAAAAGAACTGAAATATTATCAGAAACAATTATTCAAACTCAAATGAATTATTTTAAAAATAACAGAGAAGGCTGGAATGAAGTTACTCCATTGCACATAGAATCAGATTTTTATGATGTACCGGGCTTCAAAAATGGAAAAACCGCTCTGAAACATATTGAACTCATCGAAATTGGAGAGGTAAAAGGAAAAAGCCTGTTGCATCTCCAGTGTCACTTTGGTTTGGATACCCTGTCATTTGCACGTTTGGGTGCTCAGGTAACCGGAATAGATATTTCAGATACAGCCATCCAGGCTGCCATAAATTTGTCTAAAGAATTAACCATTCCAGCAACATTTTATCAGACTAATCTGTACGATATTGAGCGCGTTATAAAAGGTGAATATGACATCATATATACCTCTTACGGTGCCATTAACTGGTTGGATGATCTGGATAATTGGGCGCGTTTAATTGCTAAATTTTTAAAACCGAATGGATTATTTTATATGGTGGAGTTTCATCCTTATGTATACACACTCTCAGAAAGCATGGAAATAGAAGAAAGTTATTTTAATACAGGGCCTGTGGAATCAATTTTGGACGAGTCCTATACTGATAACTCAAAAACACAAAAACAGGGACTAAGGCATACGGAATGGCATCATAGTATAAGTGAAGTTTTGAATTCATTAATGAACAACGGACTGCAGTTAAGCATGTTCAATGAATTTCCATATCAACCTTACAATTGCTTCAAGAATATGGTAAAAACCGGTAAAGAAAAATGGGTGTTTGAGAAGTATAAAAGCAGGATCCCTTATTTGTACTCCCTGAAAGCCCGCAAAAAATAATTTCTGCTGGTAATTCCTGGCCATACAAATTGTTTATCCCGAAAGGCACAAATTTTTCCTGTATAAAGTTTTCTGGGATAATTCTTATGGAAGTTGTATTTTGGTAGCCGTTAAATTTTTACTTTAAAACTTATGAAGCAATTTTACAGCAAATTCAACCATATGGCGATATTATTAGCCGGATTTGTCTTTTTATCGATTTTAAATATCCATGCGCAGGATTTAACAAAACATCCCATAAAAAACATCAAAAACCCTCTGATTGATGAACCGGGTATGTCTGATCCCCACATGTTAGTGGTAAATGACACCTGTTATGTATTCACGGGGCATGATGTAGGTTTTGGAATTTCGGACTGGGTAATGCCCAACTGGCGTATTTATCGTTCCACCGATCTGCAACACTGGGAGCATGTAGGAACCATAAGTCCTGAAGATAACTACATGGGAAAAGGCAATACAAACTGTTGGGCTGGAGATATCGCGGAACGCGATGGCAAATATTACTGGTATTTCTCAAACCGAAAGAAGGGGGCAGGGGTAATGGTGGCAAAAAAGCCGGAAGGACCTTACAAAGATGCGCTGGGTGGCCCGCTGGTAGATTCATTTGATCCTACTATTTTTGTTGATGATGACAATACACCCTATATTATTTATGGGGAAGGCACTTATAAAATAGCCCGTTTAAAAAATTCAATGATTGAACTGGATGAGGAGCCAAAAGATATTATCATCAACAGAACAACACGTTTTCCTGAAACCGATAAAAATTCATTGCATAAACACAACGGTATTTATTACCTGAGTTGTTCAGGTTATTATGCCACATCAGACAATATTTACGGCCCCTATGAAACTAAAGGGCTCGTAGCGGAGGGTTATGGTTTGTCAACCGGGTATGCACATGGCGATTTTTTTGTCTGGAAAGGAGATTGGTATCATACCTGGTGCCGGTATCGCAATCGTTCAAAGGACCGGATAAGGGATAGTTTTATTGCACCTACCTATTATACAGAAGATGGCATTATGTATGATGATTGCCGGCATATCAGCGATAAATATAAATCGTCAGGTGTGAATGAATAGAAATTTTATGCTATCATTTAAAAGTTGAATTTTGAAAAACTTCTGAAATCATCAAAAAATGGCCCAAAAAGATTTATCTGGACTTAAAGATAGTGAGTTGCTGGAGCAGGCAAAAAAAATGAAACATACGCATATTTATGATGCAGTCATTATTGGATTTCTAATCGGTATTGCCATTTATAGTTCTGTGAAAAATGGGTTTGGCTTGCTCACCTTTTTGCCGCTGGGTTATTTGCCGGTTGCAGCAAAGAATAAGGCTAGAAAAGAAAAAATAAAACAACTCCTGAAAAACAGAAATCTAATTGAAGGAAATTGAAAATAGATTAGTTTTTCATTTTAAATAATTAAATCATATTTACAAAATGAATATGAGAAAAATTATTATCCAAAGATTATCCAGAAGAATTGACCGGGAAAAAAATCGAACAATTAAATGTAAACAATTGTTTAAAAATGTAGTATTGTCTTTGGGTAATTAATTCGTTAAGCGAGATAATAATTCTTCAAACATCTTTTTTTTAAATAAAACCAAAGATGAAAAGGTATAGCAAATTATATCGGAGTATTTTCCCAATCGGGAAGTAAAAGGAAATAATAATGCGTTATTGCTGGCCGATATTCATTGTCAAACTCAGCAAGCACCTAAAATTACATCTTTATATTGTTTAGAAAAAATAGAAATGCTTCTGAAAAGTTGTCCCCAAAATGGGTATATAATTGTCATTATGCTGAAAAGCCAA
>JBEPYD010000261.1:0-6226 GCA_041641575.1 Bacteroidales bacterium | reverse complement strand
AAATTATGGCCATGGCTGACAATACAGAGAGCAAGATATTATTTACCAACATCCCGGAAAATCTATCGGATGCCATTAACAATCTTCGGATAATCTCTGATTAAAGGATGATTTTTTAAAACAATGTTTATTTTTCCTTCTTAAAGAAGACTTTAACATAAATCTTTAAGGTGAAATAAGAATACTCGTCGTTTACGGGAGTAATCTGATAATTAAAATTATTCTCAGAAACCCTGCGTATCTCCAGGAAACCAAGTCCGGCACCGCCTTTATCTGAGAATCTTCCATTGCCTATGATTTCCTTATAAACCCTTTTCGCCTGTTCTTTATTATAGTTTTTTATCCTTTCTATATGTTTCTGAGTACAGGGCAATTCATTGTTGTCCATTAAGTTAGAGCCTTCAACAACAAAAGATCCATCCTGTCTTTTTAATTCAAAAATATCAGGATACTCCGAATGAAGATTATTATCCCTCTCAGCATGATGTTTGTGTATATTTTCCAGCAGCTCTACCATGGCGGAAAGCACTTTTTTATATACATTAACGGTATAGTTCTTCCCTGTAAAAAGCGCTTCCATTTCATCAACCAATTGCCCTATTTTTTCAAATGTTACCTTTCCCTTATAATGTAGTAGTGTCATGGAGTGGCAGTATCCCTCTGTTTGATAATTGGTTAAAGATATAAAAAATATTTATACTCAAAATTTTTTCATATTTCCATTGAAAAAGCACCTGGTATTACATCATATTAATCACTGGTTATCAAATTCATACGCCTCATCTGCAGGCAAGTCAGCGCCAAAAGAAGCATCCACTGCCAATGTATCGCATCGTTCATTTTCCGGGATATTGGCATGACCTTTAACCCAGTGAAACTTAACATGATGTTTTCTATATATCGTTAAAAAGCGCTTCCAAAGATCAGGATTTTTCTTTTTCTTAAAGCGTATCCGCTCCCATTGAAATACCCAACCTTTCTCAACAGCATCGCATACGTATTTAGAATCTGTGTAAATGGTTACTTTACTTCCTTCTTTTTTTAGGGCTTCCAGCCCCACAATCACGGCAAGTAATTCCATACGGTTGTTTGTGGTAAGTCTGAAACCTGCGGCAAGCTCTTTTCTGAGTTTTCCAGCCATAAGCACTACGCCATAGCCTCCCGGGCCCGGATTACCCCTGGCAGCACCGTCTGTATACATGATTATATCAGCCATTTTAAATGATGGTTCAGTTTTACAGAATTGTAAAGATAAAAAAAAGTAGCAGGTGCCTGAATTACCTGCTACTTTGTGAGTTAAAATAATATATCCCTGATTAGGAAAGATTTAGTTTTTTACCAGTGTCATTTCTTCAACCAGGTGTCCGGCACCTGCGAATTTATCAATGATAAAAAGCACATAACGAATATCTACATTGATGGTTTTCTGCAACTCATCTTCAAAGGCAATATCACCACTCATGGCTTCCCAGTTTCCGTCAAATGCAAGGCCAATAAGTTCTCCTTTACCATTAATCACCGGGCTTCCGGAATTACCACCTGTAATGTCGTTATTAGAAGTGAAGCAAACTGGCATGGTATCGTCCTCTCCGTAAATGCCATAATCTTTATCCTGGTATAGTTCTTTCAGCTTTTCAGGAACAACAAATTCCCAATTATCAGGATCTTCTTTTTCCATCACACCTGAAAGCGTGGTATAATATTGATAAAAAACCGCATCTCTGGGACTATAATCTCCCACCTCACCATAAGTAAGACGCATGGTAAAGTTTGCATCAGGATAAAAAACCCTGTCTTCCTGCATTTCCAATAAGCCGGCAACAAACAACCTTCTCCCGCTTTGAAGCATGGCATCGTATTCAGCAATTTGCGATTGCATGGAAAGGTATTTAAAATAAACAGATTGTGCCAATTGAAAAGCCGGATCCTTTTCAAGTTTTTTTAGTGAAGGATTTTCTAAAAACTCCATTACTTTATCTTTATAAGGAAAAATAGACTTTTCATACATTTTATCGGCATATTTTTCCATGTCTCCTTTGTATTTTTCACCCATTTCAACAAGCTGATCGGGTTGATATTCTTCGGGAACATCTTCGTAAAGCAATCGAAGCATTGCCTTAGCTACTTTTTCGTCTGTAGGAGCATTGTAGTTTTTAAAGAACTCTTCAGTAGTTTCAGTAAGTCTTTGCTTAATGTCAGCCATACGTTCTTCATCTTCATCTTCAGCCTTTAACAGTCCGTATAATCCGTTGAATTGTAAGGCAAATCCAACGGCTTCGGTACCCATTAATATAGTTTCTACAAAATATTGGGTGGCATTTGTATAAGGTCCTTTTTCCTCTAATCCTTTTTCAATTTTCTGGAGTGCATCTCCATATTTTTCCTGTCGGGATTGTTTGGCAGATACCCATTCACGGAATTCTTCCTCAAGGTCTTGCTTTTTCTTTAATACTTTCAGTCTCTCCAGACCTTCACTCTGACCAATGGAAAACTTCCAGTAATTGCTGCTACGGCTGTATTTTGAAGCATATTTAATACGTACTTCGTCATCAGCCTGCATGTCCTCCATTAAAATTTCCTGCCGAACACCCCGAATTTTAATTCTGTTAGGGTGTGTAATGCTTAAAACATTCTCAATACCATAAGAAGTCATATATCTTTGGGTTCCCCCGGGATATCCCATTATCATGGTAAAGTCGCCCTTTTCAACTCCTTTTAATGATACGGGAAGATGATGCCTGGGCTTAAGCGGAATATTATCTTCATCATATTCTGCAGGGCTGCCATCAGGAGCCGTATATACGCGGAATAGAGCAAAATCTCCGGTATGGCGTGGCCACATCCAGTTATCTGTATCTGCGCCAAATTTACCTATTGATGAAGGGGGTGCACCAACCAATCTAACATCCTTAAAGGTTTCATATACAAACAAATAAAACTTATTTCCTTCAAAAAACGATTCAACCTCGGCATTGTAATGCGTGCCATCTACAGCTTCTTCCTGAAGCATGGCGCTAACCCGGTTTATCACACTTTCACGCTGCATTTCATTCATCTCATTACTCAAAGAATCCAGGATATTTTCAGTAACATCTTCAATTCGAATAAGAAAAGTAACAGTAAGATCTGGGTTTTGAAGCTCTTCGGAACGGTTCATGGCCCAAAAGCCATCACTTAAGTAATCATTTTCAACCGTGCTGTGGCTTTGTATCTGCCCATATCCACAATGGTGATTGGTAAGCAGCAAGCCCTGATCGGAAATGATTTCACCTGTACATCCACGTCCAAAAACTACGATAGCATCTTTAAGACTGGACTGGTTAACACTGTAAATTTCTTCGGCTGACAATTCCAGCCCCATGCTTTGCATTTTTTCAATATTTAACTGCTTAATCAGGGGTAGCAGCCACATTCCTTCATCAGCCTGCAGGCGAAGGGAAAAGATTACCTGTAGGGCAAGGAGCACAATAATAATACGTTTCATTTAAATTAAAATTAGGGTTAATAAATAGTTTATATCAATCTGTCTCTTTTATTTTAGATTAAAAATACAAATCTATAAAAACTAAGCTAAATTTAATTGTTATACAACAGGTGTCAGGCAAATTAAATATCCAGTTTAAGCTGATCAGCCATACAATTAAAAGATTTGCGGTGATACATGGACAAACCAAAGCGAGCGATGGCCTGTCTGTGAAACCTGGTGGCATAGCCTTTATTCTGATCCCATCCGTACTGCCGGAATTCATCGTGTATTTTAAGCATAAATTCGTCGCGGTATGTTTTGGCAAGAATGGAGGCGGCAGCAATGGATGCATATTTTCCATCGCCACCGATAATGCACTCATGTTTGATTTGTTTATAAGGATTAAAACGGTTACCATCGATGATAAGCAACTCCGGCACTTTTTTTAGTTTATCCAGGGCACGGTGCATGGCTAAAAAGGAGGCATTGAGTATATTTATTTTGTCAATTTCCCTGTTGTCTACCCAGGCTACTGCATGCGCAAGAGCATTTTCCTCTATCTCAACCCGAAGTTCATTGCGAACTTTTTCATTTAGTATTTTAGAATCATTTATCCGAGGTATTGATTTCCCGGGTGGCCAGATTACGGCAGCTGCATACACCGGGCCTGCCAGGCAACCTCTGCCAGCCTCATCGCAGCCTGCCTCAATATGTTTTTCCTGGTAAAAGAGTTTTAATTTTGGCGCTGGTTTTGACTGTTTTTTACGTGGTTTCTTCATTACAAATTTCAATACTTTTCCATAAATTATCAGCTGTTTTTTGCCAGCTGAATTTTTTCCTTTGCACGCGGCCTTTTTCGATGAGTTCGTTCCTCAAAGTAATGCTGCCCGCAACCTTTTGCATTGCCGCAGTTATGGAAGGAACATCATAAGGATCAACATAAACAGCCGCTTCACCAGCAACCTCTGGCATGGATGTTATTCCGGAAGCTATTACCGGTACATCGCAATATAAAGCTTCCAGTATAGGTATCCCAAACCCTTCAAAAACAGGCACAAAAGCAAGTGCAAATGCGCTGGCTATTACATCATGAAGGGTATCAGGGGCCAGCCGGCCTGTAAAAATAATGTCTTTTTTATATTCCAACAGGTTCAATGTACTGGTAATTTCATCGGTAAGGAACATCCGATGGCCTACAATAACGAGTTTATATACATCCGGATGTGAATTTCGAAAAGCATTAAATGCCAACAACAGACGGGGAATATTCTTTCTTGGTATCAGCGAACCCACAAATAAAAAATAAGGTTTTCCTTCGGAATATGTATCTCTTGTTTTTTGTTTTCGAATCTCATTTACAGGCACATACCTCTCATTGGCGCCATTGTATACAACATCAATTTTTGATGGGCTCACACGGTAACTTTCTGAGATGTCTGCAGCTGAATACTCAGATACGGTGGCAATACGGCATGCCTTTGCAGCAAAGCGGGGAAATAACCGGGTGTAATAATGCCTGGTGAAATAAGGAAGCTCCTGCGGACGATGGTGAAAATTTATATCGTGAATTACCGGCAAAGATTTTACACTGGTTGATAAAGATAGATAACCATCAGGTGAAAGAAAAATATCCGGATTAATCTTCCTTAGCATCCGGGTAACCGAATACTCAAACCATGCCAGCCACAAAACAGGATGCCTGGCCGGAGGAAAAAGAGAGACTGGTTGAATGTTGGAACTATATATAAACTGATCTTCGTATTTTCTGTCGAACAAAAAATAAAACTGATGCTCAGGATGCTGTTGCGTGATTCTTTTCATGGTTTCATGTGTGAACCATCCTATTCCATCGAGTTTATCAGAAATCAATAACCGTGTATTTACTGCTATTCGCATATGAGGCAAAGAAAGCTTTTATTCATTAAATGTATTTAAAATACTGCACAATACTATTCAAGAGTTTCGTTATAGAAAACAAAAATCACTTAATTTGTAGATTAAACCAAAAATATCAGGGTTGAAAAAAAAATTTGTCACCAATCTTATATTTCTCCTGCTACTTAATTTACTGATTAAGCCCTTTTGGATCTTTGGTATTGACCGCACCGTTCAAAATATGGTTGGAGCAAGTGAGTATGGCTTTTATTTTTCACTTTTTGGTTTCTCAATATTGCTGAACATCATTCTGGATGTAGGTATTACCAACTATAACAACCGGAATATTGCCATGCATCAGCATATGCTTAGCAAGTATCTATCTAACATTGTTTCTATAAAATTATTACTGGCAGGAGTATATATTATTATCTCTTTTTTTGTTGGATTTTTAATCGGATATACCACTGAACAATTTAAACTTCTGATTTTTTTATCTTTCAACCAGGTATTATCATCTTTCATTTTATACCTGCGGTCAAACATAAGCGGCCTTCACTTATTCAAAACCGACAGCATTTTGTCCGTACTTGACCGTTTTCTGATGATAATCATCTGCAGCCTGCTATTGTGGGGAGAGATAATACCGGGGAAATTTAAAATTGAATGGTTTGTATATGCGCAAACACTTTCTTATAGTATTACAGCCCTCATATCGCTTATCCTTGTGATTAAAAAGGCAGAATGGTTTAGGCCCCGGTTCAATATGATATACCTGCGCCTGATATTAAAAGAAAGCTATCCTTTTGCCCTACTTGTGCTGCTAATGTCATTCTATAACCGTATTGATTCTGTAATGATTGAGCGGATGTTACCTGATGGACA
>JBEPYD010000260.1:0-6251 GCA_041641575.1 Bacteroidales bacterium | reverse complement strand
GTTATCAACGGACTGGCCTTACAGTCAGCCTTTGAAAGTATTCAGGTGCCTGCGCGGGTGGTTACTGCTGTGGATATGGAACCCGTGGGAAGTCGATATTCGCCCGGTCTTTGTGCTGATGCTTTCGCGAAAGGTGAAATTCTTATTTTTACTTTCGGCACAGGGAATCCGTTTTTCACCACAGATACCGCTGCTGCCTTGCGTGCTGTGGAAATTAAAGCCGATGTATTGCTTAAAGGAACCCGTGTAGATGGAATTTACACCGCTGATCCGGAAAAAGACCCGAACGCAAAGAAATATGAAACACTTACCTACAAGGAAGCCATTGACAAACAGTTAAAGGTAATGGACCAGACTGCTTTTACCATGTGCAGCGAAAATAAGCTGCCCATCATTGTTTTTGATATGAATACAGAAGGAAACCTGAAAAAAATAATTCAGGGTGAAAGCATTGGGACAGTTGTTTTCTCATCGTGAAAATGCATAACCTTACGCGTTTAGGGATGCAGCTGCTTTGCAGATGAAAATGCCGCCACAAAAATGCATAAAATGTCGTGAATTTTTAATAAATTTAACTCGCTAAACCTTAAAACTATCACGTATTATGGAAGAAGAAGTTCAAATGACCCTGGACATTGCTGAAGAGAAAATGCAGAAAGCCCTTGATCATCTTTCAGATGAGCTGGTGAAAATTCGTGCCGGTAAGGCAAATCCAAATATGCTGCATGGAATAAATGTAGATTATTATGGTGCACAAACACCCCTGACACAGGTAGCCAACGTAGGTACCTCCGATGCCCGTACCATTGTAGTGCAGCCCTGGGAAAAAGGAATGATCGGCCCCATTGAAAAAGCTATTTTACAAGCCAACCTCGGGCTTAACCCCGATAATAATGGGGAAGTCATCCGTATCAATATTCCGGTGCTAACTGAAGAGCGCAGAAAAGACCTGGTTAAGCAGGTTAAAGCCGAAGGAGAAAATGCCCGTGTAAGTGTGCGAAATGCCCGGCGGGAGGCAAACGATGAGCTTAAAAAATTACAAAAAGATGGCCTCCCCGAAGATGCAGAAAAAAGAGCCGAAGACGATGTGCAGAAAATGACAGATAAATATTCTGAAAAAATCGAAAAACTCATCGAAGCCAAAGAAACAGACATACTAAAAGTATAAATTAAACACGGCGTACAGCGAATTTTGCGCTGCTCAAAATACAGCCAATGCTTGAAAAAACACGGGGTATTGTACTGCACCAGATCAAATATTCCGATTCCAGCATTATTATTCATTGTTATACTGAAAAATTCGGACGCCGTTCGCTCATGATCAGCGGCGTTCACAGTAGAAAGTCATCAGCAAAAGCGGCACTTTTTCAGCCGCTTTCTTTGCTTGATATGGAAATATATTTTCGCGAAAAGCGCGATATACACCGGATAAAAGAGGCCCGAACAGCCATCCCTTTTGCAAACCTGCCTTTTGACATTGTGCGTAGTTCCATGGCTTTGTTTATAGCTGAATTGTTGTACAAAACCTTAAAGGAAGAAAAGGGAGAGCATGAATTATTTGAGTTTCTGTATTCTTCTGTACATTTTCTGGATGCAGCGGAGGCAGGTGTGTCCAACTTTCACCTCATTTTTATGGCACATTATATTCGTTTTATGGGTTTTTATCCTGACATGAATACCTTTGTGCCCGGTGCATGGTTTGATATGCGCACTGCTTCTTTTCACCTGCAAAAGCCTTTGCATGCAGATGTTTTTTCGCCAGACCATACAAGAATATTTACGCATTTGCTTACCCTGCCTGTTTCCCAAATGGGAACCCTGGCCCTTTCAACCAAACAAAGGAATGCATTGCTTGAAAAAATGATTAAGTTTTACCAGGTACAGCAGGAGGGAATTACAGATTTTAAAACCTACCCGATACTGCGTGAAATTTTCAGATGATTTATTGCCCGCAGTTGCAACACATCTCCATATCCTTTCTGTTGCTATGCACCTTTTTCCGGAATGCATGATACCGTGCCGAATTCCAAGCTTTGATGAATGATTCTTCATGTGTACTGCCCATTTTATATTGGGAATGCTTATCAAAACAGCAGGGGAGCAAATCTCCCCCGGCATTAACCACGGCTGAATGCCACATTTTAAAACATGTATTCCGGATGGGTTTTTTTAAGGTCACTTCCCGGGTTTCGCTGCTGTACCTGTAGCGTGAATATTTTTTATTTTCAGGTATCAGGGAAGATTTGTCCTGGTAATCATTTAACTGGGCGCTTTTTACCTCCATTTTATTAAAACCGGCCTTTTTCAGGAAAGTTTTTAGTTCTTTTAACTGATGTTCATTATGGCGAAAGACAATAAACTGACCGGTGATAACCGGATAATTACTCCTTAAAATTTTCTTCCAGTGATTCAAGTGTTCAACAGCTTCCAGCACTTTCTCCAAACGTCCTCCAATGCGGTATTTTTGGTATGTTTCCTGTGTGGTGCCATCAATGGAAATGATAAGTTTTGAGAGGCCTGACTTAACAATTTTACCGGCTCTTTCATGCGAAATGTTCTGCGCGTTTGTGGAAATTACAGTATAGATATTTTTTTTATGCGCATCCTTTATCATTGTTTCTGTTTCCCTGTTTAGCAAAGGTTCGCCCTGGAAAAAAAACAATAGCGAAATCAGGGTGGGATGCAATTCCTCTATCAGCTTCTGGCAGGATTTGGTATCGGGAAAGGGTTTATCCCTCTGCAGATTTGCCGTTCCTGTTGGGCATTCCGGGCATTTAAGATTGCAAAATGAAGCCGTTTCAATTGAAAGTGATGCCGGACCAGTATAAGCAAATCCTGCTGTTGACCTTAGCCAGTGATGCAGGCGCAGGCGTATATAATTTTTTATTCTGCGGTAGGTAAGTACCCTTGCAAAGCAAAAGGTATCAGCGAGTAGGGAAGTCCTGTCTAAGTACATGAATATGTTACAGCTAAAGTAAACCTGAACTTATGGTCAGAAAATGTGCAAGTTAACTTTTTCCTGGAATTCATCATGCAAAAAGTAGTGGGTTTCTTTTTCCGAAAGGGCGATACTCAGGATGTTAAGGCTAATGAGATTGGCCAGTACATCTTCGGCATGCTTCCATGATATGCCTGCAATTTTACAAAATCTTGAATGGGTGATACGCCCGTTCTTTTCCAGGTGGGCAAGCAGTATCTTTTCAATTCTTGAAAATTCCAGGAGTACGCCCTCATTTTTATACTGGTTTCGCCATACTTTCATCAACACACCATTGGCAAGAATGGTCTGGTCGTGTGAACGGATGTAGGCCATCCACCGGCCGTTTTTTCCAGGGGCCATGTGAGGCATATTTTCTTCGTCTTTTTTTATGATAACTTCCAGCACGGTTTTTCCCTCAATGGTCCACTTTTCAACGGAAAAATCAATGGCCGGACGACAGTGCATTTTTGCTGCAGCTTCCAGCATGTAATATTCTTCATCTGAACGCACGCCGGCAATGGCGCCATTGTCCTTTACACCCACCAGCAATGTTCCCCCATCGGTATTTGCAAACGCAGCCATGGTGCGGGCTATTTTTTTTGAGTCAGCTATTTCAAACTTAAAATCAAGTGTCTGGCTTTCTCCCTGAAGAATAAGATCCTGTATATGATGATTTTTACGCACGTCGGTCTCTTGTTTAAAGGCTGCAAAATCTCTTTTTGCACCGCTATCAATAGCGTTATTATTTATTAACGATTGGGGAAAGAGATTGTTTTCTCTAACCATGCCCTATGCTACAAAAATTGTAAAGGAGTGTGATAGTTGCCGCCGGAATTTCTGCTTATTTTTTGCCGCAATCAGGCTTCTGTGCGGTTCAGAAAATAATTTACTTTATTCTGAAGTTCGGAAAGTTGAATGGGTTTACCCAGATAATCATCAAATCCCATGGCCAGGCATTTTTCTTTTTCTTCCGGCATGGCATTGGCCGTTTGCGCCACTATGGGCAGACCGGGTTTTACCTGTTTTATTCTTACCGTGGCTTCATAACCATCCATTTCCGGCATTTGCAGATCCATCAACACCATGTCAATATGCTGTGATTTGCATATTTCAAGGGCTTCCGCACCATTATAAGCGCGCACCACTATGGCATTGGTTTTTTCCAGTGTGATTTTGAGGATGCGGAAATTTACTTCTTCATCTTCTGCAATCAGGATAATCTTATTGGAGAAGTCATAAAATTCTTTGGGCGCAGGCTGGGTATGCTGAGAAGGTATATTCTCTTCCGGATTTTCCTCACCAGCTTTAAATGGCAGGCTGAAATAGAAAGTAGAGCCCTCATCAGGAACGGATTCCACATGAATGGAACCGCCCATTAATTCTACGAGGTTTTTTGATATGGCAAGACCGAGTCCTGTACCTTTAAATTTACGGTTATATTCGCTTTCCACCTGCCGGAATCGTTCAAAAATGTAGGGTAGTTTATCCTTCTGTATTCCAATGCCGGTGTCTTTAACATAAAACTGAATCATTTTAGCATCGGGTATATCATACCCAATTTCGATGTAGCCCCTTTCCGTGTACTTCATGGCATTGCCTATGAGGTTATTCAAAATTTGCCTCAAACGATAAGGATCTGTCTTTATAAGCAACTGGTCGGAAGCAATGGCTTTCCGTATAATAATTTGCAGGTGTTCCTTTTGCCGTTGCTTTTTATTTTCATTGTAAAATACCAGC
The DNA here is from genome assembly GCA_041641575.1 of Bacteroidales bacterium. Lineage (GTDB taxonomy): Bacteria > Bacteroidota > Bacteroidia > Bacteroidales > JBEPYD01 > JBEPYD01. Next base: position 1,534 of record JBEPYD010000260.1, on the reverse strand, counting down.
AGCTCATTCAGGATGGCATTGATATTGCATTTTTCCAGTTTAATATTTGTTTGTCCGGCTTCAATACGGGCAATGTCGAGAATATCATCAATCAGTGTAAGCAGGGAACGCCCGTTTGATTTTATGTAATCGAGGTATTCGGTTTTTTCGTGTTGCGGAAGGTCGGGTTCGCGCAGAAATTCTGAAAAGGCAATAATGGCATTCATGGGAGTGCGAATCTCGTGCGACATGTTGGCCAAAAATGCAGACTTCAACTTATCTGACTCTTCTGCAATTTTCCTTTCTGTTATTTCTCGCTCCAGTGCGTCAGTACGGTCCTTTACAAGTCTTTCCAGGTGTTTTCTATAGGTTTCCAGCTCTTCTTCAACAATTTTTTTATTGGTTATATCACGCACAATCATTAGCACCGCATTTTCCTGTTCAAAGGTAATTTTGCCAATATTGATGGAAACAGCTACCTCTTTTTCATTTTTATGCCTCAGGATTGCCTCGAAAACATCGTACTTTTTATTTTGGGTATACAGATTTTCAATTCGTGTTTTGATCAATTGGGCATTGTCATCATCCGTTAACCGGAAAAGGGAATAGTCAAGAAGTTCTTTTCCATTATAACCCAGAATTTCATCAAGCATCAGGTTTGAAAACCGTATAATATTATCGGTTACCACCAAAATGAGGTCGTTTGCCAGGTTGATGAGATTTTTATATTTGTCTTCGCTTTCCCGCAACTCCCGGGCATGTTTATCGCGTGCTTTAATTACTTCATGAAAATCGTTGTGTATAATGCCAAGTGCATTATAAAGGTCAGCAAATGCACTTTTGTTATCGTCAAAGTCAAATTCAATTTTTTTATCAAGCGATTGATCCCAGGTCATGCGGCTGGCAATGCTAAATAACCGCGATATTTCATGTTTTTGAAAGCTGCGCATACTTTCGATGTTGAGCTGCTGATCATGAATAATTTCTTTCAGCTTTTCCGGATCATCGGGCAGGGCATCTTTGGGGTGGCTGTGGTACTTCTTTTGGTTAATTTCCTCTACGGCAATTCCTTTGCGGTGCTGTTTTATGCCATCCATGGCATCGTTAAAAGTATATACAATATTCCAGTTGCCGAAATCAGCAGGATACCTGGATTTCATTAATTTAATAAAGATACGTATGAGCGGTGATGGGATAACAAAAAACAGTGAGGATTTTCCGGGATACTTCAATTCCATTTCCCGGGCTTTTTGTCTTGCGTTTACTGAAACCCCGGATAGATGCCGCATATCTATCATAGAATAAAAGCCGGCTTTGTTTTCGTGAAGCTTTTGTTCCTGGATGATGTGTTGCATCATTTCGTATGTGGCTTCAATATCTTTGGAGTGGGCAAATCCTCTGATTTCAAGGATAAGGATATTTCCATCAAGCACAGAAGAGCGCAGGGAATATTGGTTTTGAGATGAATTATAATTCCACTCCGGTCGGCTGATAAATTGGATCTGTTGGTTGATTAACATCTCTTCAGTTATCTCGCTCCAATCCTCAGGATCAA